>CAZOPH010000027.1:0-17496 GCA_964581635.1 uncultured Smithella sp. | reverse complement strand
GTCATCGGACGCTATTCTGATCGACCCGATCTGTTCCCGAACGTTCAGGCTTTTCATACCATGAGGGTCAATCATCCGACGGGATGGTTTTACAAAACGGAAACTCTGCGCAAACTCTGCGATATCTGGGACAAGCACGGCAGCGGTCTCACCAATATGCACGGTTCCACAGGAGACGCCATTTTGCTGGGCACCACCACAGCTCATCTCCAGCCCTGTTTTGACGACCTTTCCGCGGCGGGCTTTGATCTGGGCGGATCGGGCTCGGCTCTCAGAACCCCTAGCGCCTGCGTCGGGCCGGCGCGCTGCGAATGGGCGTGCATTGACAGTCTCGATATCTGCTACAACATCACCATGAGTTATCAAGACAAAATCCATCGTCCCATGTTCCCGTACAAATTCAAAATCAAGGTTTCCGCCTGTGCCAACGACTGTGTTGCGTCGATCGCCCGTTCTGATCTGTCGATTATCGGAACCTGGAAAGACACCATTCAAATCGATCAGAAGGAAGTCGCAGCCTACACAGGAAGCATGAACATCCAGAAAGAAGTCTGCGATCTGTGCCCGACACGTTGCATGGAATTAAACGGCAAGGAACTGAAAATCTACGATGAAGACTGTACCCGCTGCATGCATTGCATCAACGTGATGCCGAAGGCTCTGAGACCGGGGAGAGTTCGTGGAGCATCTATTCTCGTCGGTGGCAAAGCGCCTATTGTCAAAGGCGCGCTGCTTTCCTGGGTGGTCGTGCCGTTTATGAAACTGGAGCCGCCTTACGATGAGTTGAAGGATCTGATTGAACGCATCCAGGATTGGTGGGATGAGTTCGGTAAATCGCGTGAACGATTGGGTGAACTGATTTCGCGGCTGGGCATGCGCGTCTTTTTAAAGGCCGTAGGCCTTCCCGCCGTTCCCCAGATGGTCAAAGCGCCCAGAACCAATCCCTATGTCTTCTTCTGGCCGGAAGATATCAAAAAGGAGGTAAAGTAATATGGCTGCAAGAACAGATATCGGACCCCCTGACTATAAAACCATGCTGCCTCCCGTTATCCAGAGAAATTACGGAAAATGGCTCTATCATGAAATTTTGAAACCGGGCGTACTGATGCACATTGCCCAATCGGGCGAGGCGCTCTATAGCGTGCGCGCCGGATCGCCGAGGCTTGTTTCGACGGATCACATCCGGGAAATCTGCGACATGGCCGAAAAATACTGCGACGGCTACCTGCGTTTTACCAGCCGTCACAACATCGAGTTCCTGCTCGACGACAAAGATAAAATCGAGCCGCTGATTGCTGAGTTGAAAAGTCGCAATTACCCCGTGGGTGGCACGGGGCATTCCATCTCCAACATCGTTCATACGCAGGGCTGGGTACACTGTCACACCCCGGCCACGGACGCTTCCGGTCCGGTGAAAGCTTTGATGGATGAAATCTACGATCATTTTGTGAACGCCACGCTGCCCGCGCACGTCCGCATTGCGCTGGCCTGCTGCCTGAACATGTGCGGCGCCGTGCATTGCTCAGACATTGCTATTTTAGGCATCCACCGCACGGTTCCCAAAACCGACAACTCGCGGGTTCCAAATGTCTGCGAAATCCCGTCCACGGTGGCCTCGTGTCCCACAGGGGCCATTCGCGGCGATATGAAAAACAAAACCGTCACCGTTAACGACGAGAAATGCATGTACTGCGGTAACTGCTACACCGTTTGCCCGGCCATGCCGATTGCCGATCCCGATAATGACGGTATTTCCATCTGGGTGGGCGGCAAAGTCTCCAATGCCCGCAGCGCCCCAATGTTTTCGAAACTGGCGATTCCCTTCCTGCCCAACAACCCACCGCGCTGGCCGGAAGTTGTGGACGCCGTCAAGAATATCATCGAAGTTTACGCCAGCCACGCCAAAAAGCATGAGCGCGTCGGCGAGTGGATCGAACGCGTCGGATGGGAGCGCTTCTTCAGTCTGACGGGTATCCCGTTTACAGACCAGCACATCGACGACTTTGACCTGGCGACGGAGACATTCCGGACATCAGCGCAGTTCAAATGGAGGTAATTATGAGTGAGGATTTAAAATCCCGTATCACCGAGCTGTTCAGGGAAAAATCAAAGGGTGACAAAAAGATGTTTTACATCAGGGACGTCACAAAATGGCTGCCCGACGAGGACCGTCACGCAGTGCAGAATGCCGTAAAGGTCCTTCTCGACGAGGAAGTTTTGAAATACTGGTCAAGCGGCAGCTCGACGTACATCATGCTGACGGAGTTCTTTCCGAAGGAATAAGGCACTTTAAACAGGTGACGGACCATGAATCAGCAACGCTCGCGTGTAATTATAGCCGCCCTTCGGGGCGGAGCGGGAAAAACAACCCTCTCTGTGGCGATAGCTGTTGCATTGCGCAAGCAGGGCATCACGGTCGCTCCTTTCAAAAAGGGACCGGATTATATTGATGCCGCCTGGCTTGCTCAGGCGGCGTCCGGTCCCGCCTATAATCTGGACACCTATCTGATGGGGTCCGAGCAGGTTGTTCAATCTTTTTCGCGCCATGCCGCGCAAGATGGCATTTCTCTTATTGAAGGAAACCGTGGTCTTTTTGATGGTGTAAATGCCGCCGGCGAATTCAGCACGGCCGAACTGGCCAAGCTTCTTGCCGCGCCGGTCATCCTGGTTTTAGATTGCGATAAGGTAACGCGGACGGCGGCAGCAATGGTTCTCGGCTGCTTGCACCTCGATAGCAACGTGGACATTCGTGGCGTCATTTTAAGCCGGGTAAACGGCAAGCGCCATGCTTCTGTCATCCGTCAATCCATTGAAGAATATACCGGCTTGACCGTTTACGGGATTGTGCCGCGACTGCCGGATCTGCCTTTTGTGCAGAGGCACCTGGGACTGATTCCCCCTGCGGAACACCACCGAATCCATCAGGCCCTGGAAAAAGCGGAGGCCATTGCCCGTAACTATCTGGACATTCCCGGCTTGCTTGAAGTCGCCCGAAGCGCGTCTTCCTGGAAGGTGGATGCATTCCCCAAGCCGACCTGGGACTACCCAACCGCGGACGAGCCTGTAACCATCGGCGTGATCAAAGACACAGCGTTTCAGTTTTATTATCAGGAAAATATTGAAGCGCTGACCGACCGGGGCGCAAAAGTCGTTTACATCAATGCGCTCTATGAAAAACAGTTGCCGCCTGTCGACGCCTTGTACATCGGCGGCGGATTTCCGGAAACCCACGCTGGGCGGCTGAGTGGAAACAAGGGTTTCCGACTCTCTGTAAAAGAGGCGGCCGATGCCGGTCTGCCGATTTATGCCGAATGCGGGGGTTTCATCTACCTGGGTGAATCTCTCACCATCGGCGAACAGCATTATCCGATGGCGGGCGCGCTACCCGTTACCTTCAGCATGGGGAAAAATCCCCAGGGTCATGGATATACGACCTTGGTGGTGGACAACGAAAATCCCTTTTTCCCGGCAGGAACAACAATCACCGGCCACGAGTTTCATTACTGTCGGATCTTGTCTCAAATGGAGGATGAAACACACACCGCCTTCAATGTTCTGAAGGGAACGGGAATCGACGGTTACAGAGAAGGGTTGTGCCGGAAAAACATTCTGGCAGGCTTTACGCATCTGCACGCTCTGGGAACTCCTGAATGGGCGGACGCACTCATTGAAAGGGCAAGACAGCACCGCCGGACAACGAACGATCAAGCCCCCGTTTTTCTCAGGGAGATGCATGAGGCCTCACCGAGCAGACGGATGGGTTACTGAATAAGAAAAATATCGATTCAATGAGGAGGTTTTTTTATATGGCACAGATCGAATTAGCGGGCAAAACTTATGAAGTGGATGAAGATGGATTTCTGCAGGAACTCGACAAGTGGAGCGAGGAATTCGCTGAAGCTTATGCGCATGCGGAGGAAATCGAAGGAAAATTAACCGAAGAGCACTGGATGGTCATCAACTACCTGCGAAATTATTTTCAGCAGTTCGGCATTGCCCCGATGATTCGGAAAATCTGCAAAGATTTGAAAATCGACATGAAGAAGCTCTACGAGCTTTTCCCGACCGGCCCGGCCAAAGGCGCCTGCAAGCTGGCTGGTCTTTCGAAACCGACAGGGTGTGTGTAATCGGGAGCAGTCCTGCCTCTTGCCTGAAAGTCAGGCTTGACTGCTTTTTCGGATAAATCGTCCAAAGTCTATTGGTAAAGTTTATGGGATTTTACATCCTGACATATTGCTGCATCGCCGTTTTTCTTTCGGCAATCGCATACCGCATTTACAGGCAGTTGGCTCTTCCTGTTCATGTCCGCTGGGAGATTTATCCTGTCCAACATGAAAACGCTAAGCGAAGGGCATATGGCGGTTCATATATGGAAGATGCCGACTGGTGGAAGTCCGCCTACAAGACGTCAACTGTAAACGAACTTAAATATATGACGCCAGAGATATTGCTGCTGCGGGGCCTCTGGAAAGAAAATAAAAGATTGTGGCTGTTATCATTTCCGTTTCATCTGGGACTGTATTTGATACTAGCAAACGTTGTTCTTTTGCTGATTGCCGCCGTTTTCACGTTATGGAGCCCGAAGGTGTATGCCGAAGGTGACATTCTCATGCTCATGATGAACGCTCTGATTGTCGCTTCCGGATGGTTCGGGATTATAGCAGGCCTCATCGGTTCTCTGGGGCTGCTATATATGCGTTTAGCCGATCGAAACATGAAACTTTATGCGACACCCGCTGATTATTTCAATATCGTTTTCATCCTGATGTTTTTCCTTTGCGCATTTCTGACTGCCGTGTTTGTTGATCCTTTTTTTGCGGCGGCAAAATCCTATCTTTTGGGGCTTTTGACCGTTGGGACTTTTTCATCCACCTATCAGCCGGGACAAAACGTATTCGGCGCTTTAACGATTCTACTGGCCTCGCTTTTAGCAGCCTACATTCCGCTTACGCACATGTCGCACATGTTCATGAAATATTTTCTCTACCATCAAGTAAAATGGGATGACAGGCCCAGCCGGTCCGGCAATGACATCGAGGCGGCTGTGTTGCGGAATTTAAATTATCGTCCGACGTGGCAGGCCAAACATATCGAAGCGGATGGACAAAAATCCTGGAAGGATATCGCTTCGTCATCGCCAAAGGAGATCAAATGAAACCCCTCCTGAAACCGGCCGACATTGCCGCTGCCACCGATTGCCTGTGCCGCATCGAGCCGGGGGAACTTGCACCGCTGCCTGCTCAGTATGAAGATTTCAATGCCAAAGTACCGGCGCCGCTCAAACCAGAGAAAATTAAAAACATCGAAGCATCGCTGGACGACACGGTTGCCATCGGCATTCCGAAGCCCGCCAGTCCCGAGGAAGAAGATGCGCTTGTGTTACGTTTTCTTTCCGGCCTGAAAAAGCTGTTTGAAAGAGAAAACAACTGGACCTTTTTACAGCCGCTTCTTTTGTCGATGGAACATTGCGCGCGCTGCCAGACCTGCTCCGATGCTTGTCCCGCCTATGTAATGAGTGGACGGCAGGAAATCTACCGGCCCATTTTCCGCTCGGAAGTTCTGCGCCGGATTTATCGGAAGTATTTAAAAGCAAGTGGGAAGATCATGTCCAAGTTTACAGGGGATATCGATCTGAACTGGACGACCATCGCGCGTCTTGCCGAATTGTCTTATCGCTGCACGCTTTGCCGGCGATGTGCGTCCGTCTGCCCTATCGGCATCGACAATGGGCTTATCAATCACGAAATTCGTAAACTCTTCTCCCAGGAAATGGGAATCGCGCCCAAGGAGATCCATGACAAGGGCACGGTCCAACATCTCCGCGTCGGCTCTTCCACCGGCATGACTCCTCCGGGTGCGAAGGATAGCGTTGAATTTATTCAAGAAGAGATGGAAGAAATCACGGGCTATAAAGTGGACATTCCCTGGGATGTCGAGGGGGCGGATATTTTGCTTCTACACAACGCCGGAGAAATGCTGGCCTGGCCTGAAAACGTCGGCGCTTTTGCAATCATTTTTCAGGCGGCTGGCATTTCGTGGACGATGTCATCTGAGGCCGCCGGATATGACGCCGTCAACTATGGTCTCTGGTATGACGACGTTCAATTCTCACGGGTGGCCGTCAAGCATGCTGATATTGCGCGAAGACTGAAAGTTAAGAAAATCGTTATCGGCGAATGCGGACACGCGCACAAGGCACTGACCGTGATTGCCGACCGGCTTCTGACCGGCGATTTGAACGTTCCGCGGGAATCAGCGATGGTGACGCTGGAAAATATTGTTATGAGCGGTAAGTTAAAGTTTGATCCGCGCAAAAACGATTTTCCCGTCACGCTGCACGATCCCTGCAATGTCGTGCGGGCCATGGGTATTGTCGAACCGCAAAGAAGAATTCTAAGAAAAATCGCGCCGCAGTTCCGTGAAATGACGCCGCATGGTGTTGAAAACTACTGCTGTGGCGGCGGCTCCGGCTTTGCCATTATGTCGGGATACAATTTTACTGAATGGCGCAACCTGGTCAGCTCGCGCAAAAAATTCCTGCAGATTCTCACGGCCTTTGAGAACGAACCGCAGGATACACCTAAATACGTTTGCGCCCCCTGCTCGAACTGCAAAGGGACGATCCGTGATCTGATCAATTATTATGACGCCGAAGAACGAAGCCGCCTGTATTACGGGGGGCTGGTCGAATTGATCGTCAATGCACTGGAAGGCATGCAAAAACCGATGATCCGCTTCGGCGAGAAACCATCGTGGGACTAAAGTATTTATGAATTTACTGTTATCCATCATCGCCGTCTTCGCTATCGCCCTTCTGGCCTGGGCCATCGCGGCAAGTGCCACCGCAAGCTCTGGCCTGACGATGTATGTACTTTATCTTGTTTTTATCGTTTTTCTCGGCGGCTTTGTTTACCGGATTGGAAAGTGGGCGAAATCACCCGTGCCTTTCCGCATTCCAACCACGTGCGGCCAGGAAAAAAGCCTGCCCTGGATTAAAAACAATCCGCTGGAAAATCCCTGCTGCAACGCAAGTGCCATTGGTAGAATGGCCGGTGAGATTTTTCTGTTTCGTTCTCTATTTCGTAATTCGGACGTAAAGATGATCGATGGCCGGCCGGTTTACGGAAGCGCAAAATGGCTTTGGTTTTTCGGGTTGATGTTCCACATCTCGTTTCTAATAATTGTGCTCAGGCATTTGCGATTCTTCACCGAACCGATTCTTCCCTGTATAAGTTCGCTCTCCGCGCTGGACGGATTTTTCGAAATCGGCGTTCCGGCTCTGTACATCAGCGACGCCGCGCTCTTAGGCGGTTTGACCTTTCTTTTTATGCGCCGTGTTGTATTGCCGCAGGTCCGCTACATTTCCCTGTTTACCGATTATTTCTCCCTGCTTTTGATTGCGGGAATCGCTGTTACCGGACTTTTGATGCGGCATTTCTATCCTGTCGATCTTAATGCCATCAAAACTTTGGTCGCAGGCTGGCTAACGTTTAAGTCCGCCGCGCCCGGAGAAATAGGTGTTGTCCTTTCTATGCACTTAAGTTTTGTCTTTATTCTGATCGCTTGGCTGCCTTTCAGTAAGCTGATGCATCTGGGCGGCGTCTTTCTGAGCCCCACGCGCAATATGATCAACAACAACCGCAGCGAGCGTCATGTTAATCCCTGGAATGCTCCGGTAAGGGTGCATACCTATGAAGAATATGAAGACGAGTTCCGGGACAAAATGAAAGCGTCCGGTCTGCCGGTGGAGAAGGAGTAGCCATGTCGTTTGCTAAAATTCCGAAACCGGACGAACTCATTAATATCAAATACTCACCGCCGAAAACGCAATGGATGAATACGCCGGTTGATTTCCGATCCGGCACTTGGAGTTACGCAGCAGCCGCTAAGAACCTGACTGCACTGGATATACCCAATCCGCGGGCCTGGCAGCCCAGTGACGAAGACTGGAAACTTCCGGAAAACTGGCAGCAGATCATTCTCGACGGCATGAAAGAACGGCTGGAAAAATACCGCTCCTTCCGCCTGTTTATGGACATCTGTGTCCGCTGCGGCGCCTGCGCGGACAAGTGCCACTTTTATATCGGCTCCGGTGATCCCAAAAACATGCCGGTGCTTCGCGCCGAGCTGATCCGCTCGGTTTATCGCCGTTACTTCACTACCGCAGGCAAGTGTTTCGGAAAACTCGCCGGCGCGCGTGATTTGACTGTCGATGTCCTCAAGGAATGGTTTTATTATTTCTACCAGTGCACGGAGTGCCGCCGCTGCTCGGTCTTCTGCCCCTACGGCATCGACCAGGCGGAAATCACTATGATCGGCCGCGAGCTCCTCAACCTGGTCGGCTGCAACATCAACTGGGTGTTGGAACCGGCAGCCAACTGCTTCCGGACTGGGAATCACCTGGGCATTCAGCCTGGCGGCATCAAGGATATGCTGGAATTTCTGGCCGACGACATCGAAGACCGCACCGGTGTTCGCGTGGAGGTCCCGATCAACAAAAAAGGTGCGGACATTATGTTTGTCACGCCGTCGGCCGATTATTTTGCCGATCCCGGAACTTACACCTGCATGGGCTACCTGATGCTCTTCCACGAGATCGGTCTTAATTACACTTTCAGCACGTATGCCTCGGAAGGAGGCAACTTCGGCCTCTTCACGTCCCATGACATGATCAAACGGCTCAACGCCAAGATTTATGCGGAAGCGAAACGCTTGGGCGTCAAGTGGATATTAGGCGGCGAGTGCGGACATATGTGGCGGGTGATTCACCAGTACATGGATACGATGAACGGTCCTGCCGATTTTCTGCAGGAGCCGGTGTCGCCCATTACGGGAACGCGCTTTGAAAACGCCAGATCCACCAAAATGGTGCATATCGTCGAGTTTACGGCCGACCTGATCCGCCAAAACAAACTGAAGCTGGACTCACGGCGCAATCAACACATCAAGCTAACATTTCATGATTCCTGCAACACCGCAAGGGCGATGGGGCTTTTCGAAGAGCCCCGCTATATCATTTCAAACACGTGCCGTCAGTTTTATGAAATGGCCGAAGACACCATCCGGGAAAAAACCTTCTGCTGCGGTGCGGGTGCGGGACTGGGGAATGATGAGAATCTGGAAATGCGAATGCGTGGCGGTATGCCGAGGGCCATGGCCGTCCGGGACGTTGTCAAGAAGCACGGCGTAAACCGTCTGGGCTGCATTTGCGCCATCGACCGCGCGACGCTGACGACGCTGATGGACTACTGGGTACCGGGTGTTTCAGTCATGGGCGTACACGAACTTGTGGGCAACGCCCTGGTGATGAAAGGCGAAAAGGAAAGAACGACGGATTTGAGAGGCGATGAGATTGGTGGATAAGAAGCAGCTGATAGCTCATAGCTTGTGGCTCGTGGCTGACAGGGAACATATACGGAATGTATAAAGATGAAAAATAAAAAGTGGGGCTTAATTATTCTGGGACTGGGAATTTTCGTGGTCGGGGTCACCTTTCCCATCTGGTACGGCACAATAAAATCGACGCCGGCACCGGTGCTTAGTCTGGATACGCCTGTCATTAATTCCATGCAAAATAAAAAGTGCGTGGAAGATACGGCCTTTATGCGCGCCAACCACATGAAGATGCTCAATGACTGGCGCGACGAGTCTGTCCGCGAAGGCCGCCGCACATATACGGCGAAAGACGGCCAAACGTTTGAGAAAAGCCTGACCGGCACCTGCATTCAATGCCACACCAACAAGGAGCAGTTTTGTGACCGCTGCCATAATTACGTGGGCGCCAAACCCACTTGCTTTAGCTGCCATATTGTTCCGAGAGAGGTGAAGAAATGACGACTAACCGCCGAGACTTTTTGAAAATAGCGGGAGCGTCCGCCCTCACTCTGATGACGCCTGCGATCCTCCGCCCGTCCTGGGCCAAAGAGAAGATGATCACTCCCGTGTCGTCCCTGACGGCCAAACGCTGGGCGATGGCGATTGATGCGGCCAAATGTCCGCCGGATTGCACCGACTGCATCACCGCCTGCCATGCGGTGCATAATGTGCCGAACTTCGACAATCCCAAAGATGAAGTTAAATGGATCTGGACCGAGCCTTTTGCTGCCGCCTTTCCCGGAGAAAAGCACCGGTACCTGGCAAATTCTCTTCAACAATTGCGGCTGCCCGTTTTCTGCAATCACTGCGCGAATCCGCCTTGCGTCCGGGTCTGCCCAACAAAGGCCACCTTCCAGCGGCGAGACGGCATCATCATGATGGACTACCACCGCTGCATCGGCTGTCGTCTGTGCATGGCCGCCTGTCCCTACGGCGCCAGAAGTATGAACTATCGCGATCCCCGGCCGTTTATTGCAAAGATCAATCCGGACTTTCCGACACGCACCAAAGGTGTCGTGGAGAAATGCAACTTCTGTGAAGAACGTCTGGCCAAAGGCATGATTCCGGCCTGTGTCGGGGCCTGCAAGCAAAAAGCCCTGGTCTTCGGCGATGTGGAGAATTCCCGGTCGGACATCTGGCTGCTTTTAGATAAACGTTTTAACCTGCGCCGGCGGGCGCACTTGGGTACCGCCCCACAGATTTATTATATATTATGAGGATGTTATGCTGGAAAAAGCTTTGAAAGGAAGCCGCGGATACTGGATCTGGATTGCTTTTTTACTGGCCGTTGCCGCGATCGGATGCTTTTGCTATCTTCAACAGCTGGATTATGGCCTGGGTATCACGGGCATGAGCCGGGATGTCTCCTGGGGGCTTTACATCGCCCAGTTCACCTTCCTTGTCGGCGTTGCTGCCTCGGCCGTCATGCTGGTTATGCCTTATTACCTTCACGACTACAAAGCTTTCGGCAAAATTACTGTTATGGGTGAATTCCTAGCTGTTGCCGCCGTTATCATGTGCGTGCTTTTCATTTTCGTCGATCTCGGCCAGCCCTCCCGCGTAATGAATGTTCTGTTGCACCCGTCGCCGACTTCGATCCTTTTCTGGGACATGATCGTCCTTTCCGGCTATCTGATCATCAACATGGTTACCGGCTGGGTTGTGCTGTCCTGCACCAAAAAAGAAATCCCGCCGCCCGGTTGGGTCAAACCGATCATTTACATCTCGATCCCCTGGGCCATCAGCATCCATACAGTAACAGCTTTCATCTATGCCGGTCTTCCGGGCAGAACCTTCTGGCTGACGGCCATTATGGCCCCACGCTTTCTGGCCTCCGCCTTTGCTTCCGGCCCCGCCCTGCTGATTATCTTTTGCCTGATCTTAAAACGTTTCGGGCGTTTCGATGCCGGAGAAAAAGCCATTCAGGCCCTCTCCAGAATTGTGGCTTATGCACTGGCAATCAGCATTTTCTTTGTTCTCGTGGAGTTATTTACCGCTTTTTACAGTCAGATTCCGGAGCATACCCGGCATTTCCAATACCTCTTCGCGGGTCTGGAGGGACGCCATAATCTTGTCCCCTGGATGTGGACATCCGCTGTACTGGCCTTTGTTGCCCTGACGATGCTGCTCATCCCGTCTATCCGCAGAAAGGAAGGATGGCTCGCCATCGCCTGTGCTTTCGTGTTTGTTTCTCTCTGGATTGAGAAGGGGCTTGGTCTGGTTATTCCCGGCTTCATCCCTTCTCCCCTGGAAACCATTACCGAATATTTTCCAACCGGAACGGAAGTCGGCATTACTCTCGGCGTGTGGGCGGTCGGATTGATCATATTGACATTATTTTACCAGATTTTTGTCGCTGTCCGCAGCGATATTGATGGCGACAGTAACCGGTCCGGTATCTGTGAAAGAAATTGAGGCGCTCTCTATGAAAATTCTGGTTTTAAATTGCGGCAGTTCATCACTCAAATACAAGCTCTTTGAAATGGAGACCAACGATGTCCTAGCGAAAGGCCAGGCGGACCGCATCGGTCTTTCCGATGCACTGATCCGTCATGAGGTTACTGGACGGGAAATCCTGGAAACAGCCATGAGTCTTCCCGATCATGAAAGAGCGGTGGACGCTCTACTTTCCTTTCTGACGAACCGGGAACAGGGGGTGCTGAAGGATATCAGGGAAATCAAGGGTGTCGGGCACCGGGTGGTTCACGGTGGAGAGCATTTTAGAACATCCGTTGTTGTGGATTCCACCATACGGGAAATACTCGAGACAACCAAAATACTTGCGCCGCTGCATAACCCGCCGAACCTGATGGGCATCGACGTCTGCACAAAACTGATGCCCGGCGTACCCCAGGTAGCCGTTTTCGATACGGCGTTCCACCAGACCATGCCGGCACATGCTTATACTTATGCGATCCCCTATCGTTATTACACAGAAGATCATGTCCGCCGCTACGGTTTTCACGGCACTTCGCACCGGTATGTTTCCCTCCGGACCGCCGAACTTTTGCAGGATCAAATTACGCAACCGAGAATCATCACCTGCCATCTCGGCGCCGGCTCCAGTCTCTGCGCCGTGGCGGGAAGAGCGTCGATGGATACTTCCATGGGATTTACGCCCCTTTCAGGTCTTGTTATGGGTACACGCTGCGGGGACATCGATCCGGCGATTGTGCCTTTTATTATGGAAAAGGAGAAATGCTCGCTTCCGGGCGTGATAGATATCCTCAACCGGCAAAGCGGTGTTTTGGGTATTTCCGGTGTTTCTCCGGACTTCCGTGATCTGGAGAAGGAAGCACAGCAAGGCCATGAGCGGGCGCGTCTGGCGCTTGCTGTTTTTGCTTACAGTGTGGCCAGGGGAATTGGGTCCCTGATGCCTGCTATCGGCGGCCTTGACGCCCTGGCCTTTACCGCGGGGGTCGGCGAAAACTCACCGCCAATGCGGCGTCGGATCTGCGCCTTTTTGTCCTGGCTTAATATTGTTCTGGATGAAAACCGGAATATCAATGGTGAGGGTGAAAGAGTGATCTCCACGCGGAAATCAGAGATCAGAGTTTTAGTAGTACCGACGGATGAAGAAAAGATGATCGCTCAGGAGACACGGGCGGTTTTACAAAAACAATAAAGAAGAATTCTTCGGGAAAGAAGCGTTTTCCAATTAAGAAACAATCAAGATCGAATGCAATGGAGGTTCTAAAAAATGAAAAAAGTAAAAATGACGCCCAGCGAGGCAATTGTTGAAACCCTGCTGGCCGAAGGTGTGGATCATGTTTGTGGCATCGTCGGATCAGCTTTTATGGACATGCTTGATCTCTTCCCTACTGCGGGAATTAAATTTATCCCCGTCCGTCACGAACAAAGCGCTGCGCATATGGAAGACGCTTACTGCCGTGTCTCGGGCCGGTGCGGTGTCGTTACGGGTCAGAACGGTCCCGGCATCACGAATATGGTCACATCCGTGGCAGCAGCCAATATGGGTCATACGCCCCTGGTGATTATCTCGCCTTCGGCCGGGACACCCACCATCGGCTGGGACGGCTTCCAAGAATGCGATCAGATGTCTGTTTTCAAGGCCATCACGAAAGCCGTCGTCCGCGTACCCCATCCTAAAAGAGTCGCCGATTGTCTAAGAACGGCTTTCCGCATCGCGTATGCCGACCGGGGCGCCGTCCTGTATGATATCCCGCGCGACTATTTCTATGGTGAACTGGAAGAATCTATCTTGAAACCGTCCCAATACCGCGTGGACGCCCGGGGCTGCGGTTCCATCGAACAATTGGACCGGGCCGCCGAACTTCTGTCCAAAGCGAAAAATCCCGTGATTGTCTCCGGCCGCGGTGTGGTTGACAGCGACGCTCTGGACATCGTCAAGGCCATCGCCGAGCACCTGACGGCGCCCGTGGCGGTCACCTATCTCCACAATGATGCATTTTACGGGAATCATCCCCTGTCCGTGGGTCCCATCGGCTACATGGGTTCCAAGGCGGCCATGAAGACACTGGCCAAAGCAGACGTCATGCTGGCCATCGGCACAAGGCTCTCCGTCTTCGGGACCCTGCCCCAGTACGACATTAATTACTTCCCAGACAAGGCTAAGATTATTCAGATCGACATCAATCCGAAGCACATTGCCCGGACTCACCCCATTGAGGTCGGGATTATCGGTGACGCGAAGGAGGCCACAGCGGAAATTTTGAAACGCCTGAGGACCACAGATAAAAATCGCAAACCTGATGAAAAACGTTTGGCAGCGGTGGCCAAAGAAAAGAAGGTCTGGGAAAAAGAAATTGTTGATTTAGCCATGGTCAAGGGCAATCCCATCAACCCCCGCCGAGTTCTCCTGGAAATTTCCAAAGCGCTGCCGGCTGATGCCATTGTGACTACCGATATTGGAAACGTTGCCTCGACAGCTAACAGCTACCTGAAGTTCAACCAGTCGAGACGACATATCGCTGCGCTGACCTTCGGCAACACGGGCTTCGCTTACCCCGCGGCCCTCGGGGCGCAAATTGCCCGTCCCAAAGCGCCGGTCATCGCCATCATCGGCGACGGCGCGTGGGGCATGAGCCTCCACGAAGTCAGCACGGCCGTAGAACATAATCTTCCGGTCATAGCCTGTGTCTTTAGAAACATGTGGTGGGGCGCGGAAGCCAAAAACCAGGTGGACTTCTACAACAACCGCTTCGTCGGTGTCGATATCCCCAACCCGGAGAGCTTTGTGCCCGTGGCCAAGGCCATGGGAGCCAATGGGGTTCAGGTCCGTCGTCCTGAAGATATCCGTGAAGCCTTCGACGCCTGTTTGAAAAGTCGTAAACCAACCGTACTTGAATTTCTGGTGGACGGAAAGCAACTGGCCCCGCCATTTCGAAAGGACGCCCTGGCGCTGCCGACACGCTTGTTACCCAAGTATGCCCACCTGGACCACCGTAACTGGTATGATGAAGGAGGTGCCGATGATTTATAATGATTTGAAAGGAAAGACAGCGATTGTCACGGGGGCCGGCAAAAAAACAGGTATCGGTTATGCCATCGCGGAAAAATTGGCCGCTTCGGGCTGCAACATTATCATTGCCGATCTGGGAAAGCCGCCCGTACCGGGAGAATCCCTGAAGCCCGCGACGGGTGAAGAGATGGAGACAATCGCTGCCGAACTGGCAAAGACTCATGGCGTCAGAACATTGGCCATAGCCGTGGACATTACAGATAACAAAGCCATCGGCGCCATGGTGGACACTATCAAAGGCAGCTTCGACCATGTCGATATTCTTTGCAACAATGCGGGGGCATCTTTCGGCGTTCCCAATACGGTTTTGGGTTATGACGAAGCGGCCTGGATCAAAACCATCGATGTGAATCTGTTTTCCGTCTTCCGCGTCTCGCGGGCCGTCATCCCACTCATGGCGGGCAAACCGGCGGTTATTGTCAATACAGCCTCGCGAGCCGGCAAGGTTCCCCCAATTTTCAACAGCGCCTATGCGGTGGCCAAGGCGGGAGTCATCATGTTGACCAAAACCATGGCCAAGGAATTGGGAGGAGCAGGAATCCGGGTCAATGCCATCTGTCCGGGGCAAATCGCCACGGATCTGGAAAAGTGGCGTTTCGGACTGGAAGCGTCATTCTTAGGGACGACGGTTGAACAACAGGAAAAGGAAATGTGCAAAACGATTCCGCTGGGCTATATCGGCCCGCCTAGAGAGGCCGCCGATCTGGTAGCCTTCCTGGCGTCCGACGCTTCACGTTATATTACGGGACAGGCCATCAATGTTGATGGCGGTCAGTGCATGGAACTATGAGACCAATCCTAAATCAAAGCGCTATCTTTGTTGGCTTCGTCGGCGGCTTCCTCAGCGTATGTACAATACGCCTCGTCGCCTCCTCCTTGCCGTCTCGATATCATCTTTGATTTAGAATCGGTCAATAAAGTAACTTATCGATCATTAGGAGGATATATTATGAATAACGTTATTGGTGGCAAACTCGTTGCGGACGCTCTGGTCGAACGAGGTGTCGATTACATTTTTTCTTTAAGCGGCGGGCATATTACACCGATTTACCAGTATCTGGAAAATACACCGGTCACCCTTTTTGACGTGCGCCATGAACAGGCGGCTGTCTTCATGGCCGAAGCTTCCGCCAGGATAAACCGCAAACCTGCGGTAGCAATGGTCACAGCCGGTCCCGGATTCACCAATGCCCTAACCGGCATTGCCAGTGCCAGGCTTTCCAACGCACCGGTCATTCTCATTGCCGGCTGCGTGGGAACCGAGGCCACGGAAAAACTGGACCTTCAGGATATGACCCAGCTCCCCGTCATTGAACCGATGGTGAAAAAAGCCTTCGTCTGCTACGTTCCGGAGCGGATTCCCGAATACGTCGATATGGCCTTCCGTGCGGCGATGAGCGGACGGCCGGGACCTGTTTATCTTGAATTTCCCTGTAACGTCCTGAACGCCAAGGTGGATATGACCGCGGTCAAGAAGCCCAGCACAACCGTCGTTTCCAAGCCCGTTGACCGGGAGAACACCCGGAAGGTGATCGATTTGCTCAAGGCGGCCAAGAATCCAATTGTTATAGGCGGCAGCGGCCTGTGGTATTCCGACGCCGAAAAGGAAATCATCGAATTCGTGGAAAAAATCGGCATCCCGATTTACACGGCGGGTGCGGGTCGCGGTGTTATTCCCGATACACACCCTCTTTGTTTTGAGGGCTCTCTGGCCATCCGGCCCGGTTCGGCTATGATTACGCTGATGACCACCGATCTGGTTTTGTTTCTGGGTGGCCGATTAAGTCTTTTCTACATTTTCGGCGAAATTTTCCCATCGACCGCCAAATTTATTCAGGTTGATATCGCCCCCGATGAAATCGGTCGTAACCGGACCATTGATCTAGGCATTGTCAGTGACATCAAATCGTTTCTCAAGGAACTAAACGGCATCCTGGATGAACAAAAAATCAGCGACACGTTGAAGGCGCAATATCAGCCCTGGGTGAATACCGTCCGCACTGCCCATGAGGCAGGCAAAAAAGAAGCCAAAGCCATGTGGGAGTGCGAAACACTGCCCATGCATCCGATGCGTTTGGCCAATGAGGTCAATAAATTCATGAACCGGGAAGACGACATTGTCGTTGCCGACGGCGGCGATACATCGACCTGGATGGGCATGACACGGACCGTTAAAAAGGGCGGCACTTTCCTGGACTATGGTCTTTACGGCTGCCTAGCCGTCGGCATTCCTTATGCCAACGCCGCCAAATTGAAACATCCGGACAAACGTGTTCTCCTCATTATGGGAGATGGGTCCGCCGGTTTCAACTTTATGGAATTTCATACGGCGATCCGCAAGAAACTTCCCATCGTTGTCGTGATCGCCAATGATCAGTCCTGGGGGATGATCGCGCACAGCCAGACCCTGCGGTTGGGGCACAATATTCCCAACGGCACGGAGCTGGGCTGGGTAGATTACCACAAGATGGTGGAGGTTCTGGGGGGATTCGGCGTTTGTGTCGAAAAACCGGAAGACATCAAGCCGGCACTGGAGGCGGCTTTTGCCTCCGGGAAAACCGCCTGTATCAATGTCAAGGTAGATCCTTCCGTGATCAGCCCCGGCAGTGTCGCCCTGG
>CAZOPH010000026.1:0-17950 GCA_964581635.1 uncultured Smithella sp. | reverse complement strand
TCGGAGCCTCCTTTGTTGATGCTGATTTTAAGAGTTACAAAGCGCTCCAGACCTATCTGATGTAATAATGCATTATCTTATCTGTTCCTGTCACAATACATTCCAACACGTATAAAGTAACAATTTAAATACAAGGGTGTCGAGTGTTGGCCATTGACAGTGTCGGGTTTCTTTACAATATGAGTATTTGATATAATATATCATAAAATAAATGTTTTATATCGCGCCTCACGTTTCACCTCCCTTGATTCTCAGCGTTTCTGCTAGTTGACAATCATTAAATCATCGTTAAATCATCGTTAAGCTCGATCTAAGAAGAAACTTGCCATCAACGGACGAGAGGGACCGGATGAAAAACATCGTTATCTATATCATCATGTTGGGTTTCATATTCGCTTGCCAAAGCGGTAATTCGCAACCATCTGAGGTCAATAATAAAATGATAAAAGTTCACGATACAAAAAATGCGGCTGTGGCTACATTGGCCGGCGGATGTTTCTGGTGTGTAGCTTCCGACATGAAAAAACTGCCCGGTGTGATGAGGGTTATTTCCGGCTATGCGGGCGGAACGGGAGAAAATCCGACCTATGAATCCTACGAAAAGAAAGGGTATCTGGAAGCGGTGCAGGTTTATTATGATCCGCGTCAGGTTTCTTATGAACAGGTTTTGAATTACTTTTTGAAACACATTGATCCGACGGATGCGGGCGGTCAGTTTGCAGATCGCGGTCCCGGATACCGGAGTGCCATTTTTTATCAAAACGATGAAGAGCAAAAGATCGCAAACCAGGTTTTACAGGCCATCACCAGATCGGGGAAATTTGACAAGCCGATTGTGACGGAAGTCACCAAATTCAGAGGTTTTTATCCGGCAGAAAATTATCATCAAGATTACGACGAGAAGAATCCTTTACGCTACAAATCCTATCGCAGCGGATCAGGTAGGGAAAGGTTTATCCAGGACGTCTGGAAAAATGATCAAACCGGAGCACCGGCAACGGGTCCCAATTACAGCAAACCGGACGACGAAACACTGAAGAAAAAACTTACAAAAACACAATATGATGTTACACAGAAACGCGGGACTGAACCTCCATTCCAAAATGAATATGTCCATAATAAAAGAGAAGGTATCTACGTCGATGTCGTTTCCGGGGAACCGCTTTTCAGTTCACTGGATAAATATGACTCCGGCACCGGCTGGCCCAGTTTTACGCGACCATTGGAGCAGGGTAATATCGTGGAGAAGGAAGACCGCAGCCTATTTACAACGCGCACGGAAGTCCGCAGTAAACACGCCGATTCTCATCTAGGGCATGTGTTTCCAGATGGTCCGGGACCTGCCGGCATGCGCTACTGCATGAATTCTGCAGCATTGCGATTTATCCCGAAAGAAGATCTGGAAAAAGAAGGTTACGGTCGATATTTGAAATTATTTTCACCAAGCAGATAATGCTCAGTGTAAGGGATATAATCGTCATTTAGATAAGATGGAGATTTGTTTACGGGCTAGACATTGCCGTCCGAATAGACGCCGCAATCTCATGCACATTGTTCATGACCTCTGGCAGATCAATAGTCAGCAATCGTCGATTTTCCATGACAATCCTTCCGTGAATGATGCTGGTGATTACATCCGCCCCACGCGCTGCATAGACGAGTTGGGAGTAAGGATTGTAAAGGGGCGTCAGGTGGGGCTGTTTCATATCCACAATGATAATATCAGCCTGCTTACCCACTTCAATAGAACCGATCAGACTATCCAGGCCTAGAACACGAGCGCCGTCAATGGTGGCCATTCGCACAACAGTTTGTGCGCTCATGACTGTGGGGTCGAGCCGGGTCAGCTTATGAATTTTTGCAGACGTATCCATCTCCCGGAACATGTCCAGAGTGTTGTTGCTGGCGGAACCGTCCGTGCCCAGGCCAACCGTTATGCCTTGTTTAAGCATTTGTGGTACAGGTGCAACGCCCGCAGCCAGCTTCATTGAACTGGCCGGGTTATGGGACACGCTCACGCCCAGATCAGCAAAAATGGCGATGTCTTCGGGGCTAAGCCAATTGCAATGCACGGCAATGGTCTGCTGATCCAGCACGCCCAGATCTAAAAGATGCCGTACCGGTTTTTTGCCGTAGCGTTTTTCAATCGTGTTGATCTCGTCTTTGTTTTCCAGAAGGTGGGTCAGGAATAGAATCCCGTTTTCGCGGGCCGCTGCCTTTACATTCACCAGCGTTTGCGGAGAGCAGGTATAGGGAGAATGGCAGAAGAAGGCCGGCGTGATCATCGGGGTGGAAGAAATCCAGCGTGCAACAAAACGCTGAGCTGCTGCCATCATTTTTTCGTATTTGGGGTTGTCGGGTGTTGCAAAATCGGCAAATCCCTGTGAAACCACAGCACGCATGCCGCAAGCCTGCACAGCTTCGGCAATTTGATTTTCAAAAAAATATCCGTCGCAAAACGTCGTCGTGCCGGAAAGGATCATTTCGGCCATGGCCAGCATGGCGCCGTCATAAACCATTTTTTTATCAACAAAGCGCGCTTCCGCAGGAAAGATGTGATTCGTGAGCCAGTCCATCAGCGGCAAATCATCGGCCATGCCCCGGAAGCAGACCATCGGTAAATGGGTGTGTGTGTTGACCAGCCCCGGCAGAACAAGGCAACCGGTCGCATCGATGATTTTTCCGGCCTGTACTGGATGGGATTTGTCCACCAGGGTAATAAGGCCGTCCTTAAGGCCGATCACTGCATCTGCGAGGATCTCCATCTTTGCAGACATCGTCAGCAAGGTTCCACCCGAAATCACAATATCAAAAGTTGCTGGCTGCATGTTTCGTTCGCTTTCGTTAATTAAATTCTATTTTGTAATAGATGTCCACACCGCTCGCCTGTCCCGTCTGGCTCTCAACCTGCCATTTTGGGGAAATATCATAGCGTAAAGAAAATAAATTACCCTCGGAAAACAGCGAGCGACCATAGCTGACATAGAGTTTCGGGGTTAAATATTTGCCAACGACCAGCATGGTTTGTGAGACGCCTTCCGACATGCTGGTCACACCTACGCCGGTGGGCGCTACTTTGATGGGCTTATATCCCATATGGCCATTGGGTTCCACCACGTCCGCCGTTATTTCAAACGTGGACAGTCCCAGGCGGTTTTTGATCTGTTTTTGCAGTTCCTCGGATTGGCGTGAGGTCAGTAGCGCACCCGCCGCCGTCACCAAAAGATTGGCTTGCTGGGTGTTGCTGCCGAGCGGGTGACCGAGGACAATGTAGGCCAGGATGTCCATATCCTGCATAACGGGTTCCGAATAAAGCTTCACCAGGGGGTTCTGAAGCGTACCGCTGACCACCACGCCTGCCCGCACATCACCGACCGTTTTTAGAGCCAGGATATCCAGAGAAGGCTGGTTAATCAGGCCGCCGGCATAATAAAGGCGTCCGTGAATAATTTCCAGGTTCACGCCATAGGTCCGGTAGCGGCCCTTGACCACCCGAATTTCACCCCGGCCGGTCATTTTATCGATCTCGCGGAATTGCAGATCGACATTGCCGCCCAGTTGCGCATCGATTCCCGACGCTTTGAACAAAACAGAATCGCCCAAGACCAGCCTGACCTGAACATCGGTTTCCATGGGCAGTTTCTTGGCCTTCGGTTTTGTCTTTCCTTTAATGATGACATCAGGGCTTGCCTTAACGGGGCCCCGTGATTGTGATCCGATGATCTGAACCGCAGGCAGAAGCACTTCTCCATGAATGGATAATTTTTCAGGCGTTCCGGCAAAGGTAAGTCTGGGCGAGCTTTGCACCTGAAGCTCGGGAAAGTATATGGTCTGAAACCGTTCGCCATTCAAGCGTCCCTCGAAGCTTACGACCTGAAGCCCTTTCATTCGAATGAGCGCAGAACCATCGATGTAACCAGGTCCGGAACCGGCCCGGAAGGAATCGACGGTGATGGCATCCTTTGTGAGCCGCGCGGTAATCTGAGTATCTTTAATGGAGATGCCTGCCGTCGGTAGATAAGCTCCTGCTTTTGATAAATGGACATTTCCTTCAAGCAGCGGGTTGGCCCAGTTTCCGCTCATTTTTAGATCCACATCAAGTTCTCCGCGGCTCTCGTGCAGCAGTCCCGGAAATAAGACGCCCAGGGCGCCTTTTTCCCGAACCTGTCCTGTGAGGGATGCCTGAAGATTTCTCCGCTTGTCCATGGCAAACGGAAAACGAGCGGCAATCGGCAGCCGGAAACGGCCCTGCAATTTTCCGAAATCCGCAAGCGTCATGTTCAGATCACCGCTGATGGCTTCTTCCCGCCAGACCCAGGTAAGTGCTGCGTTTCGCAGATCAACACTGACATCGCCCTGCTGTCCCTGCCAGAGGATTTTTGATTGCGTAAGGGCCGTGTGACTCGTCAAATCAAGACCCTGGTTCGGCAGAAGTCTTCCACGAATCTCTCCTCCCGTTTGTCCTTCCAGTCTGACGCGTCCGGGCAGCCAGACCGAAAAAAGTGCAAGGTTAAGTCCCTGCCATTGCAGATGGATGTCTCCTTTATCCGGTAGCGCCAGGCGAGCAGGCGATGAAGAGGAGAAAGCACCTTGAAGTGTTCCACCTTGAGACAAATGAATATCCAGTTTGGCCTGAGTGCCCTGTTCATTGGCTTCCAGTGTGAACTTGCTTTGACTTATGGTGACGGGTTGTCCCTGTGCCTGAAGGGTCCCCCTGGCGAAAAATTTTCCGTTAATCGACAGGCGCTTTTGAGGCAGAAGTTTTAAAAGAACATTTCCGCTGCTTGAGCCCGTGATCAGCTCTGAATTTATCCAGGCATTGGCTCGGGCTAGATTCAAGTCATTCCAGTTAAGCGCAAGTGAACCGGTCAGAGGTTCCCTGGCCAGCTGGCCGGATAGCCTAAGTGTTTCAGCATCCCGGCCGGTGAGCATCATTGGTTCAATAGATAGGTTGTTCGATTTAATGGAAATCCCTACAGGTTGAACAAGTCTCCAGGGGCCGACGCCGTCCGTGCCATCCAATCTGACAATTTCCCCCTGCCAGCTCTTATTATGATATGATCCAGACAGGGCCAGATGCATTTCATGAAGATGGGAGTGAAGCGCCGCGACGAGCGTGTGTCGGGTCACTGTTCCATTTAAACGCAAGGTTAAGGTGTCTGCTGCAAAACTCTGATAGTGAAGTTCACTTATGGCAGTGTTTATGTCCATGGGCGAGTCGTCTTGATCCTTGACGACGGCAGTGAGATTTGCCGCAGCGATCTCCAAACCGTCTGCTTTCAAACCACTGACCTGAGCGGAGACAAAGCCGCTGGGCCTGCCATTATGCCAGCGCATCCAGCCTTTCGCCTTCATCTTACCTGCGGTCTTGGGAAGAAGTCGGGAAAGATCGCTGATCCATGCAGTAAAGTCCACTTTATTCTTAACGCTTCCCCGGGCGGTGATCTGAAAACCTTTTCCCTGAAAGGCCAGGTGCTGAATCCGGACATCGTCTTCAACAAAAGTTGCGCGGAGATCTCCGGTCAGTTGTTGTCCATGCAGAAGGCTTTGTCGCAGTGTGCCCGTTAATTTGCCACTCATTGTTTCTTGTTGCGAGGCCGATAAATGACCTGATAGATCAAAATTAATGACGCCTGCCCAGCCGGGATCAATACTGGCCGGATTGAGATTCCGGCCGTTAAGATTTCCTTCTATCGCCAGGCCATTCTGCCAGTTGATATTTAGTTGGCCGCCAAGCTCGCCATTGAGCGCCTTTCCCTGTATCGCTTTCAGGGTCACGCTCTGGCTGTTCCCCGAATAATCGCTTTCCATACGGATAGATTGCCAATTTATACCCTTGTTGATGAGATGGATGTGCCCCCCGTATTGCTTAAGGGTCCCTGCGAATGTCAAAGACGCGGAGAGATTGGTCGGCACTTTGAATTCGGCGGAAAGATCAAAATCAACCATGTTGACTCGCATGGAAAAGAAAGGTTCAGGCCCGCTCATGGTCAGCATTCCTTCTCCGGTGATCAGTCCCGCTCCCTGTCGATTCAGGCGAATGTTCTTAAGAGGGAACCCCTCGGACGTCATACCGGCATCTATAGCCATTTCCCAGAGCGGCTTTTCGTCCGCTGACGTCCGACGACCGGAAAGATGAAAGCTTCCGGCGAGCTTTTGCGGGCTTTGCCCCGACTCGAATTTTCCGCGCAGCTGGAAAATTTTCATATCGGCTACAGGACGGGAAGGCGTTGCGATGAGATCCATTTCCAGAAGGGGCCGGCTAAATCCAGCCACCATGTTTCCCTGAACAACACCCAGTTCCGAAACCATCTTGTGAAGGCCTATGGACAGATGTGAATTTTCCCAGTCAACTGAAGCGGCGATTGTTTGGACCTGTAGCGGTTGTTTTTTTAGGTGGCGATAGGTGAGATCACTGATTTCCAGGCGGTCGATTTTGGCGCTGAAAAATTTGAGCAGGCCTGATACCTGTGGCCAGTCAAGCACCGGCGGTTTATCCGGTGAGTTATCCGAAATCGATACGTTCCTCATGAAGAGATTTCGAATATGCAGCGTGCCCGCAATCAGATCAAGTGACTGCAAGGTCATCTCCAGGTGTTGTATCTTGACATGTGCTTGCGGGAATTCAATTTCCAGGTTATCCAGACGCAGTGTGTCCGCCAGCCGTCCCTCTATTTTTGTCGCCGAAATTTTCAGGCCCGTATATCGGGAAACATGACCTAAAAGACTGCGTGTGCCTGCATCAGTATTGAAAAACCAAACGGCGAGAGCAAGGCAGGCCAGCCCCGTTGCCACAACAATGGTGATGATAAAATATTTCAGCACACGTTTCAAAATTCAAACCCCACCGTGAAATGAATACGATAATCGGGATCATCTGCGTCGATGGTTCTGGCCAAGGACAAATTCAAGGCGCCGACCGGTGTGAAGTAATGAACACCGAGGCCGGCAGCCTGAAACAGGGTTACATTGGTAAAAGAATCAAAGGCGTTGCCTGCGTTATAAAATACTGAAACAGCCCAATCTTCCAATATCGCGCGTTGCAATTCCACGCAGCCGGTCAGGAGATGTTTACCCCCTGCTACATTTCCTGATGCGTCGCGGGGTCCCAGCGACTGATAGGCGTAGCCGCGGACGCTTTGATCGCCGCCGGCAAAGAAGCGCAGGGACGGGGGAAGATCGCTCAAAGGGTCCGAAAAAAAAGTAATGTTGGCTCTGGCGCTGGTCGCAAGAGATAAGCGCCAGGGCAGTGACAGAATATGGCTGGCTTCCGTGAGCAATTGCAATAATTGGGTGGTTGAACCCATCGTCTGGCTCGTGCCGCGTAGATCCAGAGCGTAACGAAACCCGCTTGTGGGTCTAATCATATTGTCATAATGATTGTCGGAAAACCGGATGCCCGGCAACACATAACGCGCAGAAGAGTCTTGATTGCTGATGGTATAATCTTCCTGCTGAAACTTCACGTAAGCTGTGCCCTGTTTCTGGTTGCCGAAACTGCTGCTTTGAGCCAACTCCAGAGAAATGAGTTGGCTGTTGTATGTGGTGACATCCTCTCTTTGGACATTGATCTGGACGGAGGTAAATGTCCGGATGTCTTTGTCACTCGGAATGATGTAGCTGGTAGCGAGTCCCTGCAGCCTCTCTGAAATAAACAGATTGGAACTAAGTTCTTGACCCTGATGGAACATGTTGACATCGCGGTAACGCAGAGAAAATCTTGCACCCGTGTCTGTTCCATAACCGATTCCCGGCCTCAGGGTTCTTCGAGGCATAGGTTTCAGGAAGATTTGCACGGGTATTTTAAAGTCTTGAGCTTGTTCCTTTTCTGCTAAAACAATTACCTCGCGGAACCTCTCCGAATTGTTGAGTTGGATCTGTGATTCGGCAAGCTTGGTATAAGAGAATACGTCGCCCGGCGCAAAGGTGATGTATCGCTGCAGAAAGGCGTCGGGGTAATCAGGAGCGCCCTCAATGGCGACATCAGAGAAAAAATATTTCTCACCGGTTTGCAGAACCAGGGTGATGTGCGCGAATCGGGCGGTTTCATCGATACGAATTTCGTGGACGGCATATTCAGCGTCCAGATATCCGATCTCCTGCGCTCTGGCCTGAAGAGACCGCCTGGCCTCCTCGTAGGATTGATGCAAGAGAACGTTGCCTTTTTTCAGGGGGAAACTGTTGATCAACGCTGCAAGCGAGGCTTCGGATGCGCCCTGGCCAGTAAGGGAGATACTGACATTAGCTAAAATAACCGGATGACCGACTTCCACTTTTACCCGTAAAAGATATTCATCCGTTCTGGGTGTTTCTATAATGATTATGACGCGGGAGGAATAATAACCAAATGGTTCAAGTGCCTCGATTACTTTTTGATCCGCCTGACGGACAAAGTGTTCCAGCCAGAGCCTGTCCACTTTTCCATCTTTCACCAAGCCATAAGGAAGGACAAGCGCTTCCAGAACATTTTTATGTGCGTCCCCTTCAACGCCTTCTATGACAATTTCAATCGGTTCGGCTGCACGAGCGACGGCGATGAGGGACGGTCCTAAAAGCAGGCATAAAATGAGGATGACGTAATATGACCATCGCTTTGGCAAGGGGCTGGTGACGACTGCATGGTTCAGCCTTATCTTTGCTGTAATTGTTTTATGAAAAGATGGTCTTTGCCGCCATCTACGGATGATCCTTGCAGCCCTGTTTAATCGATTCATGTGCCATTGACCTTGTTTTCCACCACCGACGAAATCATAGATTATGGGGGAAATATGGGGTTGGCGGAAGTTTAAGGCATGTAACAGGGGAATGCAAGAAGATGTTATCCGCTGTATTGTAAAAAAACGGTTGTTTCTTAATTTTTCTGCTGCTCCACCTTTAGCGTTGCCGTTTTCTTACCCAGGAGATTGCAGGTTGCGGTTACCTCCAGAAGATCATTTGCCGTTGCCGGAACCCCGTAGGTATAGACAAAGGTTGTTTTGCTAGCTTGCGACTTATAGTCGTTTTTTTCAGTCCATTCATTATTTTTCATGATTTTAACCTGTTTGATGTAATGAAGACCGGTAAAAGACGATGGATGCGTGATGGTTACCGTCAGAGTTTGTGCCTGTATATTATAACTCAACACGACATCCTGCGGCGGGTCGGCATAGGCATATGGAGACAAAAACAGGCAAGCCGCCAAAAGCCAGGCACACATCGGTAGCATAATCGATAAATATTTTTTCATGCTTCATCCTCCTGATAGTTTGTTGTTCAGTTGCAGTCAACCAAATGATGTTCGGTGATCCCTGCAGAACTAACCGGGAAATTTTGCATCCAATAACTTACCACCAATAAGCCCCAGCAGGGCACCGCACAGCGATATGATCAGAGTCAACAAAGTAAAAATAATATGAGTGGGAGACGTTAAGAATCCTTCTGATAAAGCAAGGGCAGCTAAAACGACGGCGGTGATAAAAAAGACCAGGCTCAAGATAATTTTCTTTTTCAACAGCGGTGTTGTGACTTTTCTGAATCTTAATTTACCGTCCAGAATGCCTGTGGCTATGGCCAGAATCACAAAAAACGGCAGCAGGGCCGACAGGACTTTTATGGTGGGGTCCAGCATTGCCAGCAAAGTCTGCGGTACAAAAAAAGCGAAGCAGGACAGGAGAAACAACGTTAAGGCGAAAGCCTGAGGAAAATGAACCAGCACCGGGTGGGTATGCAGATCCAGAAGCTTTCGCCTCTTGAGGGATACCGGATGCGTGTAAGACTCAAACATTTTAGCCGGGACGCCACAGGCAGGGCAGACATCCTTGATATTTCCTTGATCGGTGACAAAGCCGCAAGCTTTACATCGCATGAGATTGGCCATGGCGTTTCTCCCTGTGTGTTAAATTTATACGTACAATAATACATTTGCCTTGGAAATGACAATAAAAAATTTATGATTGATAAAAACAGGACAATTCTATATTCTACATTCACTTAAATCCTGGAGGTGGCTATGGACGCGTTACTCCTTGCCCGCATTCAATTCGCCTTTACCATCGGATTCCATTTTCTCTTTCCGGCCATGACATTGGGTACCGCTTTGGTCATTCTGATTTCAGAGACGCTGCATCTTATCAAAAAAGAAGACGTGTATCGAAGGATCACGGATTTTTTTGCTCGACTGCTGGGACTGATTTTTGTTATCGGCGCAGCCACGGGGATTGTCATGGAATTTTCTTTCGGCACCAATTGGTCTGAATATTCCCGCGCCGTGGGGGATATTTTTGGACCGATTCTGGCCGCCGAAGGCGTCATTGCATTTTTTCTGGAGTCCGTCTTTGTCGGGGTGTTGATCTTCGGTAGGAAAAGAGTATCTGCCAAAGTTTACTGGGTGGCGGCATTGATGGTATTTCTAGGCGGGCATCTTTCCGCTTTCTGGATTATCGTTGCCAACTCCTGGATGCAGACGCCTGCCGGATATGAAATCAGCGCTGCCGGAAAAATTGTTTTGAACAGTTTCTCGGATGCCGTCTTTAATCCTTCAACGATTGTCCGGTTTCTACACACCGTTTTGGCCTCATGGGTTACTTGCGCCGTCATGGTTTCCGGGATTGCCGGTTACTATGTCCGTAAAGGCCTGCATGATCAGACCGCCCGGACGATGCTGAAAATCGGCGTTGTTCTTTTCGCGATAACGCCGCTTGTGCAGTTAGGTGCCGCTCACGCGCATGCGATCCAGGTTATCAATACGCAACCGGTAAAGGCGGCGGCGATGGAAGGGCACTTTCATACAACCCGCGGCGCGGACATCTATGTCCTCGGGTACGTGGATGCGGCCAATGAAAAAACTTACGGCATTTCGATACCCAAGGGGTTGAGCTTTTTATACAACTTCGATTTTAACTCGGAAATTAAAGGTCTGAATGATTATCCGAAGGATAATTGGCCGCCTCTTAATCTGGTGTTTCAATCTTATCACATTATGGTGGGACTGGGTATGATCTTTATTGCCCTTGGGCTTCTGGGCGCGTTACTTTTGTGGACGGGCAAAATTTATACCGCGAAATGGTATTTATTTTTGCTTCCCTTCCTGATTCCACTGCCGCATGTCGCTCATGAAACGGGCTGGATTACCGCGGAGGTCGGCCGTCAGCCCTGGATTATTTATGGCTTAATGAAAACCGCTGCCGCCTCATCGGTGGTAGTGTCAGCCGGTGAACTGATTTTCAGCCTGGCCATGTTTACGCTGGTCTATCTGCTTTTGTTTGTGATGTTTATTTTGCTGTTTGTAAAGATCATTAAACAAGGACCGGCTGCATCTTGAAAGAATAAGAAAAAGGGAGAGGCGAGATGGAAAATATCCAGCATTTTCAAATCCTGTGGTGTGGACTGATTTACATTCTATTTCTTGGATATGCGCTTTTGGATGGATTTGACCTCGGTGTGGCGACTTTGTTGCCGTTTCTTGGCGGGAATAAAAAAGATAAGGATACACTGATCGCATCCATCGGGCCGGTCTGGGATGGCAATGAAGTTTGGCTGATAACCGCCGGCGGTGCGCTGTTTGCGGCTTTTCCTCATGTATATGCCACCGCGTTTTCCGGTTTTTATCTGGCGATGATGCTGGTTTTGCTCGCTCTGATTTTCCGGGCGGTATCGATGGAATTTCGCGCCAACGATCCGGCGCGCACAGGCTTCTGGGAAAAAACTTTTGTTGGCGGGAGCGCGTTGGCGGCCCTGTTATTTGGCGTCGCTTTGGGCAATGTGATCTATGGCGTGCCTTTGGATGATCGAATGGAGTTTGCCGGAAGCTTTTTTACATTGCTGCGTCCTGTGCCTTTGGTGTTTGGTGTCACCGGGCTTGCCGCCGTGATCTTGCAGGGCGCGTCCTGGGCTGTTATGAAAACTGAAGGGGATTTGCAGGCACGTTCTTTCAAAGCTGTGCGGATTTTAACGGGGATTAATGTCGTTACGGCAACGATTTATTTCGTGATGTTGATCGCAACATTTCCCCGTCTATCCGGGAATGTTTTATTTTACGTGGCTATTGTGTTCACCTGTGCAGGGCTTATCGGATTGTTTTTTTCATTGCGTAAAAAAAATGACGCTGCCCCGTTCTGGGAATCGTCTTTTTCGTTTATCGGGCTGTTTCTGGCCGCAAGTGCGGCGCATTTTCCCAATCTGATTACCGCTTCCAACGACCCGAATTTGAGCCTGACGATTTACAACAGTTCAACCGGGCTTTATACATTGCAGGTGATGGCCGTCATTGCGCTCATTGGTATGCCCATTGTCATCGGCTACACCATCTTTGTTTACCGGTTGTTTAAAGGGAAGGCCAAGGCCGACGATCATTATTAAAACGCTTGATGAAGATTCGCGACTGTTGATCAGGTGAGGTCGTGGAAAAAATAATTTCCAATTGGATCTTGAAGACCATCTTTGCCGAATTAACCGCTTTGGATGAGACCACGACTTACTTGCCGATGCAGAAACTGGAGAAAATTTTGTGAAGGATGTCATTGTGGATTTTTTTACCGGTGATTTCATCGAGAGCATCCAAGGCTTCACGCAGTTCAAAAGCGGCGAATTCCAGAGATTGGCCGGTGTTCAGGCAATCTTCCGCAGCCATGAGGTTGGCGAGCGCTTTTTCCAGGGATAATTTATGGCGCAGCTGAGTGATCATACCACGGTCGCTGCTGATATCACTGATGCCAGGCAAGTCAGTCATGGCCTGTTTGAGCGCATCGATCCCGTCACCGAATTTTGCCGATATATGAAGCAGGTTGATGCCATGCAGGAGATCACCGGGAATTTGATCCGGTCTCCAGGCTGCCGCTAGATCGGATTTATTTGCGGCAATCAGTATCTTACGCCCCCGGTCTTTGTTTTGTTTCAAAATGTCTCTGTCTTCATCTGTTAGAGGTTTGCTGCCGTCGAGCAGAATCACGATGATGTCGGCTTGTTCCAATTTTTCCCAAACCAGATCGATGCCTTCTTTTTCGAGGGCATCCTGAGGCTTGCGAAGACCAGCCGTGTCCGTTAGATGAACGCTAAGGCCGTTGACGTTGATGGTTTCTGTAATCAGGTCGCGGGTGGTGCCGGGGATATCGGTGACAATCGCTTTTTTCCTCCCGGCTAGATTGTTAAGCAAGCTGGACTTGCCGACGTTCGGTTTGCCGATAATGACGACTTGAATGCCCTCAGTGAATAATCTTGTCTGCTGATAGGTTGATAAAAGCAAATGGATGCCGGCTATCGCTTTTGAAATTTGCGGGGAGATGGCTGGCGCATCGTTTTCATGAACGTCTTCAGTAAAATCGATGGCTGCTTCCAATCCTGCCAGAGCGTTAATCAGCAACGTGCGCAGTTCGCCGATTTTGCGTCCCAGCGATCCTTTCAGCTGAGCCAATCCGATTTGATAGGCTTGGGCCGACTGGGCGGAAATAATGGCGGCAAGCGCTTCTGCCTGTGTCAAATCCATCCGGCCGTTGAGAAAAGCGCGCTCGGTGAATTCTCCGGGTCGGGCGGGACGGCAGCCCAGTTTTATTAATTGTTCAAGGATGGTTCGGAGAATCAGAGGGTTGCCATGACAGGAAATTTCAAGTACGTCTTCGCCGGTGAAGGAGTAAGGTTTGCGCATCAGCGTCGCCAACACTTCGTCCAAAATGGTTTGGCCGTCGGCTGTGACGATGTCACCGTGATAAGAATGATGGCTCTGCCAATTGCAGTTGGGGTGCGCAGGACGGAAAAGAAGGCGCCCTAATTCAGGCGCCAGAGGTCCACTGACTCGGATAATGCCCACTCCCGCGGTGCCGAGAGGGGTGGCGATTGCTGCGATGGTGTCCGGGTTTTGCACGTTTTTGTGTTTCCCTTCATGTTCCCGGTGTCTGGCTATTGCCGGCTTCTCACTCTGCTCGTGCCGCCGTTTTTTCCTTTTTTGGCCGGTAGAACGATGACCTTTCGATACTCACCTTCACCGCGACTTTTGGTCACAAGCGCTTCATCTTCCTGCAATGCCAGATGAATGATACGGCGATCATGAGCATTCATGTGGGAAAGCGACAGGGGCTTCTGCGTTTTTTTGACTTTCTCACGAATCCGTTCGGCCATGCCCAGCAGGGATTCTTCTCTTCTTTTGCGGTATTCCTCCGAATCCACAACAATCATCTTGCGTTCAGTGTCGGATTTATTGATTGCCTTGTTTAATATATATTGAAGCGCGTCCAGATTCTGCCCGCGCCGGCCAATCAAAAGTCCACTTTCGTCGCCCACGATACTGAGGATAATCGTGTCGTCCGTTTCCGTGGCATTGACCTGGCATTCAAAGGTCATTTTGCACAATATGCCGACGAGCAGGTCTCTGGCTTTCAGAGCAGAAGGTGTGAAAGCCGTGACCGCCAAAACGGCCGGAACAACAGGCGCCGGAGATTCTTGTGGGACCGCGGGTGGCGCAGCCGGTGTGATCAGGACAGGCGTGGGTCGAGAGACGGATGACTTGGGCGTTGTCGGCGTGGACCTTACAGCCCGATGCTCGGCTTTGGGTCGCATCTCAGATTTTGTTTCATTCTTGATTTCAGGCTTCCTGTCCTGTTTTGTTTCCTGCTTTATGTTGGGCTTTGCATGAAACTTTGTTTCAGGTCTGATATCTAAATTCACTTCCCGTTTGGTTTCCTGAGTGACGGGTTGAAGATTATCGTCTAAAGCAAAATCCATATCGAATGAAAGCAGTGAGGCTCGTATTTTGGCCTTCTTGGCCATCAGGCCCAAAAAACCGCCGGAGCCCTCAGAAATAATTTCAATATTTAATTTTTCTCTCGGCACGCCGAAATCACGGCAGGCCTTTTCAATAGCGCCGTCAATTGTTTTTTCTTCTATCTCCAATGTCTTTGAACTCATGCTAAACTCCATGTGTATGGTGCTATTATGCCAGCTTTTTATTAATATAGAATTGCTGACCGATTTGTAAAATGTTGTTGAACAGCCAGTAAATGACCAGACCCGATGGGAAATTTAAAAAGAAAAATGTGAAGATAACCGGCATGAGCAGCATGACTTTCTGCTGCATCGGATCGCCCATGGCGGGGGTCATTTTCTGCGAAAGAAATTGTGTGGCGCCCATAATGATCGGGGTAATGTAATAGGGATCTTTGGCTGACAAATCCTGTATCCAGAAAAATAGCGGCGAGTGACGCAATTCGATGGAATACATCAATGCTTTATACAAGCCGAAAAATACAGGAATTTGGATCAGCATCGGCAGACAGCCGGAAAACGGATTGACTTTGTGCTCGCGGTAAAGCGCCATTGTTTCCTGACCGATTTTGGCCTGATCATTTTTGTATTTTGTCTTCAGTGCCTCTATCTTCGGCTGAAGCTTCTTCATCTCGTTCATGGATTTGTAACTCAAATTGCCGAGCGGCCAGAAGATAATTTTAATGATGGTGGTCAAGATAATGATCGCAATGCCGTAATTCAGGACGAAACCATACAAGAAGTTGAGGATGAACAAAGAGGGAATGGCCAGCCATTTAAACCATCCGAAATCGATGGAGCTTTCCAGGCCGACATTCAGTGTTTTCAGTAAATCATATTGTTTTGGGCCAAGATAAAGCGAGTACGAGAAGGCACTGTTTTGTCCGCTGGGAATGAGTTCTTTGCGCCCTTTCATTCCAACAGCGACCATGTTGTTTGCGTCCCGTGTCATTACAATGTTGGTGAGCGATGGATTTTCCGGTATGAATGATGCAATGAAATATTTATTCTCAAACGCACCCCACAAAATGTTGGGGCCCAGGACAACTTCACTGTCGAGCTTTTTAACTTCCTGGCGTTCAATGCTTCCTGCAACCGAGACGGCAGGGCCGTCATGTCCATAACTGTCATCGACTTTCTGGGGATCAACATACTGATACCAATTAATCCTAGGAACTTGCGTAATGGGCGATGAGGTCAGATTGTGTACCTTAACTACCAGGCCGATAACATAGCCTGACGGATCAAGCGTGAAGATCTTTTCGATTTTGACGCCATCCTGAGATTTTGAAAAAACTAGTTGCCGCTTTTCTTGGGTATTGATCAAATCCAGTTTACTCGTGCTTGTATCGAAAACCGCGTCCGGGGCAACATCGGCGCTGGAATCAGGGAAGGTCACGGCCAGCGGATAAGGCATGCCATCGTGTACATCGACCAGTTCCACAAAATCTTTTGTTTTAGGTTTGGCCGCTTCCTTTTTGCCTGAAAAAACCCCTTTTACTCGCGGCCAAATATCATCGGTGCATTCGTAGCAATCCTTATAGTAATCTTTGAGCTTGAAAGATTTCAGGGCGGCGCCTCGTGTCGAGAAAACGGCCGTGTAATGGGTTGTTTCCACTTTTATATCGCGGGCAGGCGCTTCGGGTTTGACTGCCGTTGCTTTGGGAGCGGATTTGGCAACGGCACTTGTCGCCGTTGAAGCGTCTGCCGGTGCAACTGATTTTTCTTTGCTAATCTGGTTGGTTGCTTGTTGTGGTGCCGCAACCTTTTGTGGCGTGGGTGGTTTGACAAAAAAGATTTGATAAACCAAAAGAACGGCCAGTGACAGGACGATGGCTAGGATGGTCCTTTTGTCCATTAGAGTACCTCCGATTTCATTATTTACTTGACGGGGTCATAACCACCGGGATGCAGGGGATTACAGCGCAGAATTCTTTTTGCCCCCAAATATGACCCTTTCACCGGTCCATGCAATTTAATCGCGTCAATGGCGTATTGCGAACAGGACGGGTGAAAACGGCAAGATGGCGCAAAAAAGAATGGTGAAATACAGGCTTGGTATAGGCGAATGATGAAAACAAAGAAGTTTGCCAAAGTTTTTCTGAGCATTTTTTATCTGCCGGCTTTCCGTGTGAAGAGTTCGGTCAATTCTCTTTCTGTTTCCTGATAAGTAAGAGGCGGCGTGTTTTTTTTAGCCATGACGACAACGTCATGTCCCGCGGGAAACAAGTCTTTGTTGCGGCGGAAGAATTCCCGAATCAGTCGTTTTGTACGATTTCGAAAAACGGCGTTCCCCGTTTTTTTTGTGACGGTGATTCCCAGGCGCTTGACTCCATTCGAGTTGCCGCAGGTTACAATAGTAAAGAATCGAGAACTTCTTCTGACCCCCTGTTCGTAAATAATCCGATAGTTGCTTTTATTGGTGACCTTTTCCGCTCTTCGGAAAGATTGTGCTTTCATGTATGGAAAACCAACATCCCTGCGAGACATTAAAGTAGCGGAATTATACGGTTAAACTTTTTCTGCCTTTGGCTCTTCTACGGCTTAACACCTGCCTGCCGGTTTTCGACGCCATGCGGACAAGAAAACCATGCGATCTCTTTCTTTTGGTATTAGATTTATTGGTCAAAGTCTTTTTCATGTTTTTAAGCCCCTAAAAGTAATAGGGACATGCCTAAACCATAGTCATCACTATTTGTCAAGACGAAATTGGTTGATCATAAATGAATGAGAAATTTGATATTTCATCGTCGAACTAAAACAAAAAGCACCCACTCGGTGTCTGAGTAGTATTGGGTTGTGACCGTCCATTTCCAAAGATATACGGGCGTTTGTGATCGCGTCGCTAGATCAGAATAAAAGATCCTGAAGGTTTGGTTCAGGGGCTTTTATCTTAATATGATCGTTATCTAAGCCTTTGTTTAAACTTAACAAATAAAATATTGAGAAATAATTGTAAAATAATCAAATTTCTTCTTGACAGTTTTAATTATAGGGAGTAGAAGCTCACTTCTGTTCGTCAGAGATGTGCTTGAAGGTTGGTTGAAGTTTTCAACATGTTCACCGATGGTATAACTCTTAGTTGTCGGATGATTCCTGCTTACTGACGGAACAAAAAATTGAAATTTAGGCTTGACAAGAAAATCAAATTGATTTATGTGTCACAGCTCGTTTCAAGAAGGCTCTTTGGAAATTGAATAGTGGGAAAATGAATTTGTGG
>CAZOPH010000025.1:0-18117 GCA_964581635.1 uncultured Smithella sp. | reverse complement strand
AACCACTATGTCGGCAGAACCTTCATTCAGCCCACTCAGCCGATGCGCGATTTTGCCGTGCGTGTTAAGCTCAACCCGGTTAAGCCGCTTTTGGAAGGAAAGAAAGTTTTAATTGTTGAAGATTCCATCATTCGCGGCACCACGAGCCGCAACCGTGTGAAACATCTGCAGGGAATCGGCATCAAAGAACTCCACATGGTCATCAGCTGTCCGCCAACGCTGTTTCCCTGTCCATACGGCATTGACTTTTCCTCTAAGGGCGAGTTGATCGCCACTAAAAAGGAAAACGAGAAAGCCATTGCCGAATTCATCGGTTTGGATTCTTTACACTACCTGACCGTTGAAGGCATGGTCAAAGCCACCGGTATGCCTAAAGAGTGTTTCTGTCTGGCCTGTTACACCGGCGACTATCCCATCGCCCCCCCGGAAAAAATCGATAAATTTTGCATGGAGTTGAAGTAGATTTTTTATCAGGAAGAGTTACGATCAAAAATCCGTGTCCTTCAGGGTCAGCAAGGTGAATTGACCGACCCCGAAGAACACCATAGTATTATTTTCCCTGGAAATTAGCCTGTCGTCTTTCCAGGAAAGACATCATTGCTTCTTTCAAATCATCCGTCAGGAGCATTGTTGCATTTTTCTGGATGGCCAGCGCCATGCCTTCATAAACATTCACGTAACGGCTGAAGTTGAGAACTTCTTTGGTGCACTTAATGGCAAGGGGCGCGTTTTCAGTGATCTTCTGGGCTATCTGTCGGGCGGCCTTGTAAAGAGAATTCTGATCAGCATAAACATTATTCACAAGCCCCATTTTCTCCGCCTGCCGCGCGGAATAATTATCCACTGTAAAGGCTATCTCTCTGGTAAATCCCTGTCCCATAATCAAGGGCAGCCGCTGCAGGGCGCCCATGTCTGCAACCAGTCCGATTTTGGGTTCTTTAAGGCAGAAGGTCGCGTCCTCTGTACAGAGGCGTATATCACAGGCGGAAATAATATGAAGGCCTCCCCCAATGCATTTGCCATGAACAGCCGCAATGACCGGTTTGGGGCATTCTTCAATAAAGTTGCAGCAGTCAAACAAGGGCTGAAATTTCTGAATGATATCGAGAACCCCTTTGGGCGTAACGTTTGCCGCCGCGGCTGCTTCTTTTAAATCAAGTCCGGCGCAGAAAATCCTTGCTTTGCTGCATAAAATGATTGCCCGCACATCATCATTTGCGCCGAGTTCACGAAAAGTCGAGGCGATCTCCGACGCAAGCTCCAGGCTCAGGGCATTGAGCGCTTCCATGCGCGCCATGGTTACTGTGGCCACATGATTTTCAATTTTTAGATCAATGTACTTGTATGACATATGTCCTCCTTGGGGATTATTTCCGAGTTACGAGCGATAAAATACGCGAAATGAATAGATTTGTCTATGGTATTTCATTTCAGGGTTAAAACGCTGTTTAATCATTACTTATTTGTTTATTAAATACCGCTCCAGACGGTTCAAACCTTCTTGAATATTTTCCAGGGACGTGGCGTAGGAGAAACGCAAAAAGCCTTCTCCTCCGCTGCCAAAATCAATGCCGGGGGTAACGCCGATCTTTGCTTCTTCCGTTATTCTAAATGCTTCTTGATAAGAGTCTGAAAAGAATTTTCTGCCGTCGGCAAAGACATAAAACGCTCCGGTCGGCTCGACATGGATGGTAAAACCCATGTCCGTCAGACGCGCCAACATGTAACGGCGGCGTTCGTCATAGATCTTGGTCATTTTGGCGACGTCCTCCTGCGCCCGGGTGAGTGCGGCAATTCCCGCCCACTGAATAAATCCATTGGCCGAAATCATGAAATTCTGATGGATGCGCTGCATTACGGCGCTGAAGGCTTTGGGAAAAATCAGATAACCCAAACGCCATCCCGTCATCGCATAGAGTTTGGAAAAACCGTTGATGACAAAGGCCTTATCCGTGTATTCCAGGATGGAGTGTGCTCGTTCTTGATAGACCAGCCCGTGATATATTTCATCGGAAATGATGTATTGCGAATCAAATTGGGCAATGTCCCGCAACTGCTCTTCTGTCATCACAATACCGGTCGGATTGCAGGGGGAATTAATGAGGATGCCTTTGGTCCGGCGTGACAGCTTCTTTTTGATGTCCTTGTGACGGTATTGAAATCCTTCTTCCGGGTGGGTTTGAATCTCTTTGAGTTTGCCGCCTGCCGCCAGAATGAAATTCTGATAACAGGGATAGCGGGGATTGGAGATAATCACTTCATCACCGTGATCCAGAATCGCCAGCATGGCAAAAAGTAGGACGGGCGACGTGCCGGTGGAAGCCAGCACCTGATCGGACGTAATCGATACGCCGTATTCTTTTAAATAATAATCACAGATGGCCTGACGCAGTTCGAGAAGCCCCAGGGCGTGGGTATAGCGGGTTTTGTTGTTTTGCAAGGCCTCGATAGCTGCATCGGTAATGACTTTAGGTGTGGAGAAATCCGGCTCCCCCACTTCCATGTGAATGATGTGCTCGCCCTTGCGTTCCATCTCTTCCGCCTTGGCCATGATGTCCATGACGATGAAAGATGTGAATTCCGATGCGCGTTTTGAAATCATGCCCAAACCTTTGGAGGCTTATTACAGGAAACCATCTTGATGACCGGACCACCTACCACCTGAAGGTAGCTTGAGGTGGCTCGATGTAAGACGCGGCCGGTCGTAACTGTCCCTGACTCTTCTATGGTGATTATTTGAATTTTTCAACTCAATTTTTATTGTTTTCAATTTGTTACGTATATTAACTACTTAGTCTCAGTATTGAGTAATTGAGGATTACCATTTGAAGATCAGTTTTAGAGTTACCCCTCAGAATAAAAAAACTTGACATAATAAATTCTTCATATATTCTATATCGAACGTCCGTTATAAATAAATCGTGACTCCGGTTTTTTCCCGAATCTCCTAAAAGGAGGGTATCATGCACAAACCGCTGGATGGGCTGTTTCTTTCAACGCGTGAACAAATTGATGAGGAAGAGCAGCGGATCGTCAACACCGTTAGGCAGTGGGTAGAACGAGAAATTCTCGCCAAGCGTCTTCCCTACCTGGAACACTACGAACAGGAATTTGCGGAGAAGCACCGGATGCTCCTGATGGATATCGGGCTCCAGCGCCTTGTACTTTCCGAGAAGGATGGCGGCTTCGGCTGGAACAGTACCACTCGCGCCCCTGGTCTGGCCGCTGTTTTGATAGAAATCGGGCGAGCGGACGCCGCCATCGCCTACATGTCCGCGCTTCAGTTTACTACTATTCTAGCTTCCGGCGCTGACAGCACCTCACCCGTCGGCAACTTGATATCCCGCTTTTACAGCACAGATAAACCTGTGAATCCGGCAATGATCCTGCCAGGAGCTGGTTCTCTGGATGAACAGACATCCCTGTTCCTCGGCCGATCCATCAACGCCCGCCTCATTCATGAAGGTGACAACGACATACTTTTTGGTAAAAACATTCGCCCCACCGGTTGCGGCGCAATGGCCGACCTCTTTTGCGTTGTCTGCACCGACAGTGCGGGACAACCCCGGATCGCCTTCGTTTCCGCTGACGCTCTGGGTGTGCAAAGAGGCAATATTCTCAAGGAAACGGGGCTCAAGGCCTGCACAAACGCCGACGTCACTTTCAATCATGTTCGGCTCCCCCGGGAAGCCATACTCGAAGGAATTGACGCCGTTGAGAGACTCTACCTCTGGCTGAATCTCCTTCTCGGGGCAACAAGTGTGGGCGCGGCCATGAACTTCTTTGAAATAGTCTATGACTGGGCCAGCACGCGCACCATCAAGGGCGGCAGCATTATGAAGGAAAACCCCCTGTGCGCCTCTGTCCTTGCCGATGTGGCGGAGGAGATCGCGATTGCCCGTTTTCTTATTGATGATCTTGCCCGCCTTATAGCCAGGATGGCAGGACCACATAGTCCCGAATTGCAGCATGTCTATACTATGTCTCAAATCGTGGGATACCGGGTCCAGCAAGGAACTTTGCGTGCCGTCAACCGGGGCATGGAACTCATGGGATCCGCTGGTTATGCACGGGAATGGCATGCGGAAAAACACTGGCGGGACATTAAGACAATCCAGTCTTACCTTTGCGGCGTAGGGGCGGAAGTCCCCGTCAAAATGGACACAGCACGATACTTTTTCGACCGCAGGGAAATTTAGGGGGACAATTATGAAAAGCATCGACGATTTTTCACGGCCTGAAGAATATATTTCTCCCATGGACAAACATTTTCGAAGTGTGATCCGCGCCTGGGTGGATAAGGATGTCATGCCCCACCGTCGCGAGTATGATGAAGACTGGAAGGAACACGCCCTAATCGAACCCGCCTTCGAAAACCTCATGGCAAACAGGGGGCTTGGCATCCAGAAGGCTCTATTCCCCGCCGATCTGGGCGGCTGGGGGCTGGGGCAGTCCGACTATGCCTTTACAATCGCCTGCACTCTGGCTGAGGAAATCGGCCGCGCTGATACGGCTATGGGTGTGGCCTTTATGGTTACTTACTGGCCGCTCACGACCATTCTTGTGGAACCTCACGTCAACCGGCGGCTCGCGGCAGAATTCGCCCCCATGTTCTGCAAATCGGACAAAGCTGTTTTTGCCGCTCTGGCCATGACTGAACCCCAGGGTGGCGCCGATATCGAGAATATGGAACTTCTCGGGGGGAAGACGATCAAGACAACCGCCCGTCTCGATGGCGATGTATGGATCATCAACGGCCACAAACTCTGGCCCACGAATACAGGGGGTGTTGGGCAGCTATTCGGCGTGCCCTGCACGACCCGTCCGGGCTCGACGGATCCGAACGACTTCGCCCTCATCTTCGTCCCCGCGGATGTCAAAGGGGTCACCCAGGGCGGACCCTACGAAAAGGCGGGCATGGCCGCAGACAAGAATGGCGATCTATGGTTTGAGGACGTCCGCGTCCCCGCCTGGTATCGCGTCCATGGTCCCGGTAAAGATGCTCAGGTTTTCAAGGAGATCATCCCTTGGGGACTAGTGGCAAGCATGGGATTTATCGTCGGGGCCATGATGAACCTCTACGAGGTTCTTTATGAATTCGTATCCACCCGAACCTATGGAAACCGACCCCTCAAGGAAAACGACGCCATTGCCGGGCTTATCGGCCGCATCGCCGGAGATATCGAAGTCTGCCGGATCATTGCCTATGAAGGAGCCCGCATCGGCGACAGGCGTAACCGCCCTTATGGCCACCCACTCTATTCCGAGGAAGTCCTCGCTAAGCTCCGCAACCTGAAGGATTTTGTTTGCGACCGGGCTGTGGAGAACTTTGGCCGGGCTATGGACGTTCTGGGTGTTTACGGTCCGGACCGGGGCTACGATATCGAAAAGCATTGGCGGGACATCAAGATCATCCAACTCTGGATGGGCGGCAAGCAGCTGTGCCAGATGGAAGCGGCGCGGTATTTCTACAACTGTAAAACACTTTAAGAGGTCGTTATGGAAGAAGCCAATTCATCTGATAAGGGCGTCATCGATCTGGCGGATCGCGTCCTGAAAGAACTTTTGAAAAAGCCCGCTTTCAAGGATGGTGTTCGGACAGTTCTCGCAAACATCGATCCGGCATCAAGCCGACAGTTTGTCAGGACCCTCATGTGGCAGGATCCGGAGTTCTTCCTCGCCCTCATCAGCTCTCTGCCTCCCATTGTCAATGCCGCCATCTCCGGCATCGATGAGCTCTTCATCCAGCTGCGGGAAAAAATGTCGCCTCTGCTCCTCCACGATTTCCTCCGTTCCCTGGCCTCCTCCGTGGATCGGGACACGCTGAAGAGTATCGTGAAAAACGGCAAGGGCCTTGCCGTGGACCTCTTTGTCGTGGCAGACGAGGTACTCAAAAAGACGGGAGAGCAGACCATAACGGAAAAGGAGAGTAAGTGACATGGAGCCATCTCTGGATACGGCAAAAAGCAGCGTCATAAAGGAAATCCTGGCAACCCCGTTCGTCAAGGACCTCATCCGCAGCAGTCTGAAAAGCGCCGCCTGCGAAAAAGATTCCCCTCTTATCCGGACGCTTCTGTGGGAAGACCCCGAAGTCTCTCTGGCCGCTCTTTCGACCCTGCCCCACCTCGCAAACCGTTGTACCGGCGCCCTGGCTGAAGCGGGCCGGGAGATCGACGAAAAATTCTCTCCGCACCTCCTGAAAAATTACCTGACAGCCATGGGCAATGATATCGACACGGACCGGTTCAAAGACTGCGCCGAGGTCTGGGAAAAGATCATCTCGAATCTCTGGGAAGCCTCGCCGGAATTCAGGAAATATGTTGCGGACTATCTGTCACATAATCTTCCTCGCATGCTGGGTGCAGGAATCACGTCCACCGTCCGCTTCTTCAATGAAATTGAACGGCAGGACCCCGGCGCCGTTTCCCGTTTTGTTGCGAAAACACTGGACAACACAGACGGGAAAGAGGTCGAAGGGGCGGCGCGGATTCTGTTTAATGCTGTGCTGGACCACAAATCCCGTTTTCTGTCCTGGAAGTGGTTCTGGCGCTTTTTACGCGACCGGCGCCGTAACCGGAAATCATAAAAAAAAGGAAAGAATACCATGCCCAAGATTGTGGATCATGATGTATATCGGGACGAACTGGCGATGAAATGCTTCGATCTCTTTGCCCGAAAGGGATACACCGCCGTCACCATGCGGGAGATCGCGTGGGAATTGAAAGTTTCAACGGGAACTCTTTACCACTACTTTCCCAGTAAGATGGCCATTCTGGAACAGGTATTCTATCTCACCGCCAAGCGGGATATTGCCGACGGCGTTTCCCGGATTGAAAAATTCGTTACTCCGGCCGATCGCCTGAAGGTTTTTCTCCAATGGGTGGCTGATAATGAGATGCATTTTGCCGACGTTCTTCTGATCACCATCGACTACCACCGGCAGGAAGGTCATGACGCGGGCGGGCTTGTTGCCAGCGTCCTTGCAACCTACACCGACGCCGTTGCCTTTTACGTCCTGCCTGATCGGGAATTGAGCGCTCTGGTTATGACCTATCTCATCGGTCTCATCACGGAACGCATCATTATCCAGGAGAATATCGATTTTACGTCCAAGGTGGATACCCTGTACCGGTTCGTCCTGAAAAGCCTGGAAGACAAGGAGCAGGAAACCATCGCACGATTGGCCAAGACCGTTAAAAAGGCGCTCAAAAAACCGAAAAAAGGGAAGGAAACGGGAAAATAATGGAAACGACACCCTATACCAAAACGCCCCCGCCTGATGACGAATGCGGCCAGTTTCTATCCATGATGATAAAGGAACTGGCGTCTACGGTAGAGTTCAGGGCTGTTGCTATAGGCCTTGCACGGCGGTTGCTGGCAGACTGGTCCGCACAAGATCCCTTCAATCGTCTCGTCGCAGGACGCGTTGAGAAATGGATTGTCAAGGGACTGGCCACTCTGGCGGAACAAAACACGGAAATATCTGATCACGGGAAATATCCGGAAATGACTGCGGCCATGGTCCAAGGTATGACCAAAGACATGCCTCTCCTTATCAATGCAATCATAGGTACAGCCGTCCGCCTGAGCGAAGGCCGACAGCGCCTTTCGCCGGAATGCAGGCGGGAGATCTTTCAAAACACTTTAAAAGGAATTGACACTGGCCTCCTCGGCCGCTGGCTCACCTTGCAAATACGGAGTTTCAGCGACCTGACGGCGAATCCCGAAGGCTTCGCCGAAGCAATGGAGCAACCCGTCCGCAACCTGATCGCCTCCCTCGATTTCGGCGAACTCAAAGAGACCCTGGACCGCTCCGAAGAGGCCATCGTTGCCGGCGTCCGGATGGTCAACACCACGATTTGGGACTATCCCTCCAAATTTATCTGCCTCGCCTCGCTCCTACCTACAGTGGCAAACATCCTCCTTCGCTCCGCACGGGAAACGGTCGTTCCCCTTCATGCCCAGGCCCCCGACATCCTCGCCGACGTTGTTTTCTCTCTCCTTCGCAGCCTGAACGGCAAGGCTGCCGGCGATCTTGTGAATGATTTGGCCGAAGTCGTCCGCCAGACCCACACGGGGAGCGCCCTTATCGGCGATCAGGGCCTGCCGCAATTCGGCGCCGATCTGAGGATCCTCCTTGTGGACTTCGTCTCCGCACTGAATCCTGAGGTAATTGTAAAAGCCCGGACAGCTCTCGCGGAAGACATGGAAACCATCCGCAATGCCTGGACAGAAACGATGGCCGAACGACCGGATTTGTTTCTGGCAAACCTGTGTCGCTTAGCCGACCACAGGAATCCTCAAATCCGGGCAACAAGGAGGGACGTGGGACTACTTGAGGACTTGCCGGAAGACGAGGTGAATGAAGCCATCTCTTCAGGCCTGTCGGATCTGGATACCCAGGAACTGGGAGAGACTATCAATACGACTCTGCGTCTCCTGAATTCTCTCCGGCGCTCCCACCCGGAAGCCCTCCCCCGAGTTCTTGCCGGAGTTGCCGCAACGATAGATGCAGATGAACTGAAAGAAACGGCTAGTTGGATTGTTCCGTCCGCCGTTACCGCCGTAAAACCCTTGGCAGGGTCCATGATGCCCTCAGTCATCCGTGGGCTTGCCGAACTTCTCACACCCGAACCCGGAGATGATACAGATGAAATGGCTACCGCTATTGCTCAATTGAAAACGGCGCTGCAGGGGGTGAAAGCATGATGGATACTTTCCACGAATCTTCAACGACACTCTTCAACCGCCATGTCCAGGACTGGAAAACCGGCGGCGGCCATGTTGTAGGCTATACCTGTTCTTATGTTCCTGACGAGATCTTCCACGCGGGGGGTATCCTTCCTTACCGTCTGCGGGGCATCGAAGCTAAAGAAATGAATATCGGCGACGCCTATTTCGGTCCCTTCATCTGCAGTCTGCCCAAGTGCCTGTTGCAACTCGCCGGTGAGGGGAAATACCATTTTCTGGACGGGGTCATTGTCACCCCGGGCTGCGACTCCATGCGGCGTCTCGATGATTGCTGGCGGAAAGCCGGCGAAGACCGCGCGGAGGCCCTCCCGTCGTTCTTCTTCCATTACGCCGTCCCTCACAAGACGGCTGACTACAGCATAAAATGGTTCATTGAGGAGACACAACGCCTTAAAGACGCCGTTGAAAAGCATTTCAGCGTCACCATTTCCGAAGATCAGCTTCACGAGGCCATCGCCATCTACAACGAAGGCCGCCTGTTTTTGTCCCGCCTTGATGCTCTGCGGTGCGCCACAGATGTAGCCATTTCCGGCGCCGATGCTCTGGCTGTTGTTCTGGCCAGCACTACGATTCCCCGGAAGGCCTTCAACGACCTTCTCAAGGACCTGATCACGGAACTCGAAGCCGTAAAGAACCCGATCCGCGGCAGGAAACGTCTGATGCTCGTCGGCAGCGCCAACGACGACGTAGAACTGGTGCGGCTCATCGAAGGCGATGAGGCCGTCGTCGTGGCGGATAACCTCTGCTTCGGTGCGCGCTTCTATGCCGACCTCGTGGAGGTGGAAGGCGACCCCATTGCCGCTCTGGCCAAGCGCTACCTCTTCCATAACGACTGCCCCCGCATGTTCGGGGACTACAAGGGACGTTTGAACATCCTGCAAGAGAAAATCGAGCGGGCTGCCGTGGACGGCGTGATCCTCCAGAACATCCGGTTCTGCGATCTCCACGGATCGGAAAACGGCATCTTCGAGCGGGACCTTGAAGCGGCGGGAATCCCCTGCATCCGGATTGAACGGGAATACGGTCCCCTTGTGGAAACAGGAAGAATCCGAATGCGTATCGACGCTTTTCTGGAAAGGTTGGAAAAATGAGAAAAGAGCTGAAGGAATACCCATTTGACTGGATGTTGTGGCGGACTTTTGCCGCCGCCACCCGCATGAAGGCCGGCAGCGAGAAGGAATATCGCCATGCTTTAAATCAGCTCCCCTACTTCCGCGGCATCCTTGATACGATCTACGGTATCGGAGAACCGGGACGGCTTTTCATCGAAATGATAGCCGAATATTTCGAAAAGATCATTCATGCGCGTGAGCGGGAACAGAAGACCGCCATCACAACCTTCTGTTTTTCTCCCGCTGTTTTTTACGCCCTCGATATCGTCCCCATTACCCTGGAACTCGTCACCGTTGCCATGGGCGCCACCTACAAGCGAGGCACGGCTGATTTTCTCGACTACTGCAACGAGGTCGGCTTTACGGAAACCTCCTGCTCATCCCAGCGCGGAACCCTTGGTGCCTATCTGGCGGGAAACGGCGTGACCATTGACATGGTTGTGTGCGACAGCCCCGGCGTATGCGACACGAACGTCAACGCTTTTGCCTTCGCCTCCGCCTATCTGGACAAGCCCTTCTTTCAGCTCAATATGCCGCCGGACCTCACTGGTGAACGGTCAACGGAATATCACCGCGCCGATTACCGCGCCCTCATCGCCTTCCTGGAAGAACAGACGGGGCGCAAGCTCGACACGGGAAAGCTCCGGGGTATTATGGAGGAAGTAAGCAGGCAGGACCTTTTGATGACGGAACTCGAAGAGCTTCAGCTTCTGGTACCCAACCCGCTGCCCGTCACGTTCAATCTCCTGATCTATGCCGGCAGGTTTCTGTTCGCCGGCATGCCCCAATGTACGAGACTCCTTGAATCCATGCTTAAGATCGGCAGGGAAAATGCCGCAAGCAATCAGTCGGGACTAAGCGGAGGCAAGGAAAGCCTCAGGGGATTTTTCTGCTATATTGACCATTACGGCCAGAACTTTCGTCTCTGGGAACTCCTGGACCGGATGGAGATCAGCTACCACGGAAACATTCTGAGCAAGATGTGGTCACAGGATGCCCATTACGTCAAAGTTCTCGACCGCCGTGAAGAAGGATACGCCATCGACACGACGGATCTGGACACGCTGATTGACAGCATCGCCGATCTTAATTCCCGTATGCCCATGATCAAATCCATCCGCGGCCCCTACGATGCCCCGCACATGTGGCTTCAGGATACCCTCGCGCTGGCAAAGCTGCACAAGGCCGATTTCATCGTCTATAACGGAACGCCGGGGTGCCGGAACACATGGGGCATGGTGAAGCCTTTCGCCCGCGACACGGAGAAAAACGGATTCCCTACCCTCATCCTCTACTCCGACGCTTTCGATATGCGGGTCGAATCGTGGGAGACGACGGCCTCCAGGATTGAGGAATTTCTAAAAGTAAGGAGATTGCGCACATGATTACGGCAGGATGCGACGTTGGATCACTCACATCAAAGGCGGTTATAATGAAGGACAACAGGATCTTGGCCCAGGATGTCATCCGGTCCCGGACAAAACCGGCGGAGTCCGCCGTGGCGGTGATGGATTACGCCCTGCAGAAGGCGGGAATAATCCTTGCCGATATTAATTTTTGCGTGGGGACGGGTTACGGTAAAGACAGGATCCCTTTCGTTCAGCAAGCCGTATCGGAGATTTCGTGCCATGCCCGCGGCGCCCGCTGGCTCCTGCCGACGGTGAAAACCGTCATCGATATCGGCGGCCAGGACTGTAAGGCCATGCGCATCGACAAGGACGGCAAGATCGTGAAGTTCATTACGAACGATAAATGTGCCTCGGGTACGGGCCGCTTTCTCGAGGTCATGGCCAGACTCATCAACGTCTCTCTGGATGATCTCGGGGAACTCTCGGCACAGGCGAAAGCGCCGATCACCATGGCCAACGCCTGCACCGTCTGGGCCCAGGCGGATGTCATCCAGCATCTTAATGACGGCGTAGCCGCAGAGGACATCGGCGCGGGGATCAACAACGCCATGGCTTCGAGGATGGCCGTTCTTGCCAACAACATCGGTCTGGAGCGGGACCTGTGCATGACCGGCGGAGTTGCCAAGAATGCCGGTGTCGTATCCGCCCTGGAGAAGCTTTTGGGGATGACAATCAAACGGATTAAAAAGGTGGATCCCCAATTGGTCGGCGCTGTCGGTGCAGCCCTCATCGCCGGAGATAAAATGGAAAGGAGAACAGCTTCATGATTGTTGCCGGATGCGACGTCGGATCCCTGACTGCCAAGGCGGTCATTATGGAAGAAGGGAACATCCTGGCGTGGGAAATACTCCGCGCTGGAACAAAGCCAGCCCTGTCGGCACAGGAGGTCATGGACAAGGCTCTGCAAACTGCCTCGCTTTCCATAGATCAGATTGCCTGGTGCGTGGGAACGGGTTACGGAAGAAAGCAGATTCCCTTTGCCAATGGGGAAGAATCGGAGATCGCCTGCCACGGCCGGGGGGCCGTCTGGGCCGCTCCGTCGGTACGCACTATTGTGGATATCGGTGGTCAGGATGCCAAGGCCATCAAGGTCGATGCCCGGGGGAACGTGATCCGGTACCTTTACAATGACAAGTGCGCCTCCGGGACGGGGCGATTCCTGGAGATCATGGCCGATGCCCTGGGGATTGCTCTGGATGACATGGGAGAACTGGCCCGAAACGCTAAAGATCCGGTCACTCTTTCTAATCAGTGTGTCGTCTTCGCTGAAACGGAGATCATCTCTCTGGTCAATGAAGGTAGAAATATTGCCGATATAATCGCCGGACTGAACCGCGCCCTGGCCAACCGGGCGGCCTCGATGGTCGGCAGTATCATTGCCGAGGCGGAAGTTGCCATGACCGGCGGTGTGGCTAAAAACGCCGGGATGTTCCACGCTCTGGAAACCGCATTGGGAGTCACCGTCCGCAAAATCGACCATCCGCAGCTCAATGGCGCCATAGGCGCCGCGCTCTTTGCGCGTGATGCCACGGCGGCGAGATCCTGAAAAAAGGGAAGGAACGCATCTATGGGAATCCTTGACGCCGCCATCGGCCAGATCAGAAACTACATGAGCCGCCGTCGTCCGGGTAAACCAGACAAGTTATTCCTTTACGATGGCAAGGGTTGTTCATGGCCTGTCGGCGGTAAAAAGAATATCGTCCTGGGTCAGGATACAGGCATTGAGCTGGGAAACCCCCGTCAGGAATCCTTGTCCCTGATGTTGTGGGCCGACGAACACTCCCATATCCACGACGGCCGTATCACAGTGATCGGTCCCGACCTGCCGGATTCGCGGGGAAAGAGCCTGCCCTTCGCTAAGATCGTCATGGTCGCCGTCCACGGTTTTAACGAAGAAAACACATGCGACCGATGGCAGGAGATGGATCTCCTGCGGTTCGACATCGACCTTGCGGGATACATGATGCGGGCCGTTTCCCAGTACCAGAGGGAGTGGAGCCGCGTGAGCAGCGACGCTCTGGAGAAGGGGTTTTCCTTCTCCGTCTTGGGTAGTGCCCTCATGGACCGGATGAAGGCAAAGGAATACATCGACGGGGTGGAGATCCTCTTCGTCACGGAAAGTCCTGAGGCTGTTCGCGAACTCCGCGAAGTGGCCAACGGAGCAATGGCCATCATTGGCGCTCTGAATCGTATGAACGAAGAAATTGAGGCGGACTGCCCGACCTGTGACTACCGCGCTATTTGCGATGCCGTTGATGGCTTGAGGGAAATGCATGCCGCCCGCAGCAGATAATTGGCAGGCACACTCGATATAAAATTAGAAGGAGAAATAATTATGGACAAGAACATTAAAATTACAAGCCGTGATCGTTTTATGGCGAAGGTCTGTATGAACTGCACGGTCTGCAAGCACGCCCGGAAAAAACAGGAAGGACCGGTATTTTGGTTTGTCAGCAAGATAGAGGGCGATTTGTGCCCGTTCTGCAGAGCATACGAACGCGTTTACGGCCGCAAAGCTCATGAACCAGTTAGATAAGGAAGGTACTTAATGAAAGCACTCGTCACAAAAAATCCTGTGCTCTTAGCCGTATGCGGCAAGGGTGGTGTTGGCAAGACATCCATCAGCGCCCTTGTCATCAAAATTTTGGCGGAAAAGGCGGACAGGCGCATTCTGGCCATCGACGCCGATCCTTCTGTAGGCCTGGCTACTGCTTTGGGCTTCAAAGGTGAGCGCACCGTTAACGACATCCGCAACGATCTGATCAACCGCATTGAAAAGGGTGAAAGCGAAAACCGCCAGGCCCTTCTGAATGCCTTGGATTACGAAGTCTTTGCCGCTCTGGAAGAAAGAGAAAACGTCGCCTTTCTGGCCATCGGACGTCCCGAGAAGGAAGGTTGCTACTGCAAGGTCAACAGCATGCTCCGGGACATTATCGAATCCGTGGCTCGGAATTTTGACTACGTGATCATCGACGGCGAGGCAGGCATTGAACAGGTGAACCGCCGTGTCCTTTCCACGGTCACCCATCTGCTCCTCGTCTCCGACCCATCGGCTAAAGGTCTTAAAGTCATTGAGACCATCGGCAGCGTTGCTGGTCAGGCCGTTCATTATGAGAAAGCCGGCTTACTTTTGAACCGGATTCGCAGCGATGAGGAAAAAAACAGATTATCCCTGTCGCCGGCAATCCCCCTGATCGGCTGGATACCAGAAGATGACAGCATCCGTGAAGCGGACATCGTAGGCCAAAACATCATGGAGATAACGCACTGCCCGGCTATGGAAGCCGTTAAAAGGGCTATTACGGGTTTTATAAACTAAGAAAGGCGCAGAATCGTTCGCATGGATATAGATAAATGGTTTTCAGAACTGCTGGATGAACCCGTAAATGAGTTGGTCCAAAAGGCAATCGATGAAGGACAAATCCCCATCGGCTATTTCTGCAGCTATGTCCCAGATGTCATGCTTTCCGTGGACGGACTCTTTCCCGTCCGGATGCGCGCCCCCGGGATTGCCGGAACGGAGCTGGCGGACAACTACATGTCCTCCGTCATATGCTCCTATACAAGAAGCCTCCTGGAATTCGCTCTGGACGGACGCTACGATTTTCTCCAGGGCTGGGTCTTTGCCGCCAGTTGCGATCATCTCCGCCGCCTCTACGACAACCTCGAATATCTTCGACAGCCGGGATTCTCACGCATTCTCGATGTTCCCCACAAAACAGGCGATGCTGCCATCACCTGGTACACCGGGGAGCTTCGACTTCTGGCCCAAGCCTTGGCGGACCACTTCGGGTGCGATATGAGCGCAGATTCCCTGAGAACGGCCATCCGGGAACACAACAGATTCAGCGCCATCCTTAGTCATATCGGTGAGCATCGCAAAAGCGACCATCCCGTTATGACAGGGACGGAATATCACCGTTTGGTCATTACATCCAGCTCCTCGCCAAAAAAGGCACTTATCCCCATCCTGGAAAAAATCCGTGATGATCTGCAGACACGAGCCCCGCTCCCGCCACACCGCGCCCGCCTCCTCCTGGTGGGAGGGCATCTCGATGATCCCGGCTATATTGGCATCATCGAATCCCAGGGAGGCCTGGTGGTCGGCGACCGTTTGTGCACAGGGTCATATCCAGGCCTTATGCCCATACCGGAAACGGGCGATCCCATCGCTGTGCTGGCGAAGCATTATCTAACCAGGACCTCCTGTCCCCGCATGATGGAAGCCTTCCGGGAACGGGCGGAAGATATTGTTTCTCTGGCCCGGGAATGCAGGGCGGACGGTGTTGTGATTCAGATGATGAAGTTTTGCGATACCTGGGCTGTCGAGGTTGCCTCGTTTGTATCCTACATCCGGGAAGCGGGACTTCCCGTACTGCACCTGGAGCGGGATTACAGGCTAGGCGGCGAGGGACAGCTCCGCACACGCATCCAGGCGTTCATCGAAAGCATAGGCAAATAGAGGGGCATCATGGAAAAGATAAAACCAGGTCTCAGCGATTATCTTGAATTTAACAAATACCGTGCCATCAATCTAATGCACATCGGCCGCATGGCGGCAAAGCGCGGCCCCTTTGATTTGCACCGGGATCTGAAGCGATATCCCTGGTTATTGGATTTACTGAAAGTCAACTCTCTTCTCCAGCGGTTAGTGAAAGGAAGGTCGGGGAATTACCGCACGGCCGTAGCTATGGTACTAGGTGGCGTCGTTGATGGCGTCATTGAGCTTCTTGAGGGAATCTTCTACCGGTCGGATCACCTGATCCTTCATGAAGACCTGCTGCCGCCCGAAATCTTTCGCGCCATGGGCTTACAACCATGGGTACCCGAGCTTCTGGGCATTCTACTGCCCATGATCGTTCCCGATTCCATGCAGAAATATTTGGATGCCGCCGAGAATGAGGGCATTCCGCCGGACATTTGCAGCCTGCCCAGAGCGACTATCGGCATGGCCATGAAAAACGCCTTTCCCCCGCCTTTGGCCGTGGTGTCATCCAATCTGCCCTGCGACGGCGGCATGTCATCGTACACCGTAATTGCGCAGCAAACAAAGAAGCCGGCCTACTGGGTGGATGTTCCCTTTGACTTCAAAAGTGAACGCGCCCTTAATTATTTTGCGGGCGAACTGAAAGCCATGATCGCCTGGCTGGAAGAACACACCCCGGGGAAGATGGATTGGGATCGCCTGAAAGAGATTTGCGACAAGCGAAACGTCATGGCGGAATTGGAGCTTGACATCTGGGATATGATCCGCCAACGTCCGGCGCCGATGGCTGCCGAGGCAGTCTGGATGAGTCACCTCTGGTTTTTCAACGTCAATCCTGGCTACGACACATCCATCCAGCTCTTAGCTGATCTCAAATCACTGACGGAAGAAAATCTGGCCACCGGCATCAGCGCCGTGTCCCATGAAAAATATCGTGCCCTCCTCTGGAATCCTCCGACGCTCCACTACGTAGACCTCTTGGTCTGGGCGGAGAGGACCTACGGCGTCAGTCTTATCCTCGACAGCATGTCCTTCAACCGGCAACCTTTCATCGACACCTCATCAACCGATTCCATGCTGAAGAGTCTCGGTAGCATCATCATGCAGGGACCCATGGCCAGGCACACCCGGGGCCCTGCGGAGATGAATTATTTTCCCGACATTTTCCATATGGTCAAACATTTCGATCTCAATATGGTCTGGGTGGCCGGACATATTGGCTGCAAGAATACACAGGCGATGAGTGGTATCTTACGGGAAAAGTGCCGAGACGCCGGGATACCACTTCTCGTGATCGACTACGATCTTATGGATTCGAGGATTACGCCCAAGGAGGGCATTCAGGAACAGGTGGGAAATTTTATGGAAAATATTATGAAGGCGCGGCGCCTTGATTAGGGGGAAAAAGAATGAACAACGGCAGATATTACGGCGGATGCGATGTGGGATCAACGACGGGGAAGGCTGTGATTCTTGGATCGGAGGGAATCGTTGCCTCGTCGCTCATTCCCAGCGAAATAGATCCGGAGATCACGGCACGCCATGCTCTGGAGAAGGCCTGTGCATCCGTTCCAGGATTGGAAGGCATCCAGGGTCTGTCCTACCTCATCGGCACAGGCTACGGACGAAATGAAGTCCCCTTTGCTAGTGAAAACATCTCTGAGATCAGCTGCCATGCCATGGGTGCATTCTGGTGCGACCCATCCATCAAGACCATCGTGGACATCGGCGGTCAGGACATGAAGGCCATCGCCTTAGCCGACGACGGCTCTGTGCGGGAGTTCGCCATGAACGACAAATGCGCTGCCGGAACGGGCCGTTTCTTCGAGGCTATGAGCCGGATTTTCCGTATGGACCTGGATGAATTCTCGAAACTGTCACTCAGTGCAAGAAAGACGATCCCCGTAACGGCTCAATGCAGTGTCTTTGCCGAAACGGAAGTAATCAGTCTACTGGCGAAACGCAATCCCCCCGCAGATATCGCCGCGGGGATCCAGAACGCTGTTGGAAAGCGCTGTTTCACCCTCCTCAAGCGTGTCGGTCTAAAACCACACCTCACCGTCACCGGCGGCTGCGCGAAAAATCAGGGGCTCCTCATGGAATTGAGGCGCCTGTTTCAGATCGATATTGCCCCCATGACCGTAGATCCCCAACTCATAGGAGCTTTGGGCGCTGCCATTCTTGCCTCCCGGAAAAAATAATTATGTTGACTTAGTCACGGGAAAACGGTCTTTGTCGCCAATTAAATATTGATCACTAAAGATTTTTTTGGTGCCGATGTTTCTAGTCTGGCTTGAATTGCGTTTCTTATGGATTGAAATCCAGCATATTATTTGACTAGGTAGTTTACTGACTTCAG
>CAZOPH010000024.1:0-18337 GCA_964581635.1 uncultured Smithella sp. | reverse complement strand
CAAGATTTTATTTTAGTATCAGAAATGACCTCGAAGACAAACTTGTCATGATCTTTTTGGTATAATATTGTCGTAAAAGCAAATATTCAATCGTGTATTTTCGAAATCTTATCTTATTCCCCTTGTAGATTTATGATTAAAACTGTGATCAGATAAAACTAAATCCAATAGTAATAAAGAAAAACTGCACTGTTTATATGCAGCGTCACCTCAACTGCGAGCAGGAGAGCGATCATGTCAAGACGACCGCGCGTATGGATGTTGATACAGGCCTTATTTTTTCCATTAACACGGAGAATACTGCAGGGGACTCAGACGACATCTATTGGAAAATTGGTATCCCGAATATCTGTACCATTGTTGAGCGGGAGAAATTTTAACATTACATACCTTCCTGTCAATGAACAGATTGAAGGGGCCGAAAGCACAATGGTGCCGCAACGTGTCCTCGAAGAGATTGTTCGATCATCCGCTCATCGGGTAATCATACGCCGTTGCACCTGCAGGGATGGGAACCAGTGCGGCAATCATCCGATAGGACTGGCCTGTCTCTTGATGGGGGAGGGAGCCCGTGAAATTGATCCTGCCGTTGGACGCCATGTAAGCGTTGAAGAAGCTTTGTCACATGTTCGGCAATGTATCGACAACGGTCTCATTCCTTTTGTTGGCCGCTTCAAGGCCGATAATTTGCTTTGGGGTGTAGAAGATCGCGGCAAGCTTCTAACGGTATGTTTCTGTTGTTCCTGTTGCTGCATGATCATGAATACCATACGCTATATGCCGCAAATATCTCAGGAAAGGATTGTGAAGCTCAAGGGGCTTCAAATCATTGTTGATCATGAGCGGTGCAAGATGTGCGGCGCCTGCACCAAGTCCTGTTTCATGGGTGCCTTGTCCCTGTCTGATGGGAAAATCATCCGGGATAACAGTCTGTGCAAAGGATGCGGATTGTGCATCACCACTTGTCCGAACAAGGCAGTGTCTGCTGCAGTGGACGATTTACAGGCAGCCGTGACAGAACTCAAAGGCCGAATTGAAGCTTTGATTGACTATCGTTAACTGGAGTGGAATTTCAACGGAATCTTCTATGCGCAGGAATATAGGTCTTGTAGAAATGAATAAGACAGCAACTATAGTAAGCTGAAATCAAGTTTTTGCCATTACTTCTTGATATGCAATGTTTGAATTAGTAATCCTTAACATTAGAGAATCTTATTGACATTTTCTCAACACAACAGCACAAAAGAATAAACATGTTACATATTACTGAAATACGAAATAATGGGGACACGAAAATGAAATGATTATCAAAGATTTTATTGTTTAAATTAAAGATCATTTGCCTCGCCTTTGCCAGTTTTCTTTTAATCCTTTATCAATTTCACGTTTTTCATTCCCAGGAGCAGTCATGTGTGTCGAGCACTACATTTTGTGGAAAAATTTACTTGAGATAGACTTTCCCCACGTTTTCCATTTCTGACTTGCTACGTGTCAACCGTAATTAACCGCGGAAGACGTGCAGAAGCATCCACACCGGCAGACCTAAATAGAGCGTCGCAAGGCCGAGGCGTTCTAGCCAGCGCCGGATATCGATCACCTGTCCGGGGCGCAGGACCACTGTCAGCAACGTGCCGGCTTCAATCGCCGCACGCAACGCCGCTGCTATCAGCACCACGCCGATTGCCCATGCGGCCCACCAGAGCGCGAAGGACGTGAGATAAGCCATCAGGCCGAACGTGTAATACTCACCGAAACCGCTGCCGTAGGCAATGTGCTGGTGCAGGCGAAACGTCGGAAGTGCGAACGCGATGGGAAACAGAAAGAATTTCGCTAAGGGTTGGTCGATGCGCCCACGCCGAATCGCCAAACGGGCTTGTGCATAGGTTGTCTCGCACGATGGCGTTTTCTCCTGCGTTGGTGCTCCTGCAGAAATCAATGCTCTGGCCAAGGCGGTGGGATTGGCAAGCATAAGCCCATACTGCCAGAGCTCGCCCGAAACCAACCGCAGCGAGGTGCCGGAGCTGGGAATGGGCATGCGCCACGGCTCAACAGCGACGATGTTCCGCACCGCAAGCTCCAAACGCTGCGCGCCGCGTATCAGCACAAGCGCACCATTTTCGATGGAGGCTCGAGCGGTAAAGGCGAACAGTATGCACCATGAAGCGGCCTCAGGGATAAGAAAGAAACCGGTGAAAGTGCGCAATTGTGCCAGTGTATTCCCCCGCAAGGTATCGCTGAGCAGTATTGCTGCGCCCATCCAAAGCAGATTCCCGCGTGCGAAGGCACGCAACAGGCCTGCGGCGAGACGGGCAGCAGGCGTTAATACGACGACTTTGACTGGGAAGGACATTAAAACGATCGATTCCGACGGTTCTTCCGCACCATATGTTCGTAATGAGGGGAATGCCGCTGTGACGGCGAGTAGCAAGAGGAACAATGTAGCAACGGGTCCAACCCAGTTACCCCACATCACCACGAGTGTACGCGGTGGTATGCCCACTGGAACATCTCCAATTACTAGTGTACGTTCGCCCATGCGTGCTCCGGCGAGTATGGTGCCAGTCGCGTCGATTACTGCGCTGTAGCCGTTCGTGGTGACTCGGAATTGGGGCAGGCGCGTTTCTATGCTGCGGAACGCCGCCGTGGCGTGATGCATTTTCGCACCCAGTGGGTAGTCCGTGAACCAGGAATCGTTCGACATGGTCAAGATTGCCTGCGCGCCTAGTCGGGCACCATCGATGGCAAGGCCTGTATCCACGTCGTCGAGGCAGATCAAAGGCATCACTGGGATCTCGCGTCCATCAGCAAGACGCAGCGGGAATACACGTGCACCTGTGCCGGGTCGCCAGTTACCGGTCCACGGCAGCCAGCGCCGCAGTATTGGACCGTCGAACCAGGTGGGCACATACTCAGTGAGCGGGAAGAGACGAGTCTTGCGGTAGAAGCCCAGCAGGCCCGTGCCGGGCATTACGAACGCGGCCGCATTGTATTCGCCATCCGCATCGCGATCATAAGTCCCGAACACAAACGGAACCGCAGCGGAGTTGACCATGTCGAGGATCTCTCGGTCGAGTTCGGCGCCGGCCTTACTCTTGGGATGACCAAAGGTGGTGGGATACACTGTCTCCGACCACAGTACCGCATCAGCACGCTGCTTTACAACGGCGTCGTAGGTCATCGCGAAGTGCGTGTTGAGCACTTCGCGGACGACCGCGTAGGTACCCTTCTGCTGACGTTGGCGTTCATAGTCCACGATGTTGGACTGGACCAATCCCATGCGCATTGGTTTGCCAGCGGTTGTGGTCCTGCCTGAAAGTATGGCGAGTCCATAAACTGACAACAGCAGGGGCACCAGTGCGGCAAGCGCAAGTGGCTTGGCTATCGCACGAACGCCATCACCGCGACGCGCGATGGCCTCAGCAAAGCTTTCGTTCGCCAGCAGCAGCATGAACGTGAGGCCTGCCACGCCGCCAACGTCGGCTGCCTGGCGCAGAAGTCGAGAGGGATAAAACCCATAGCCGAGTGTGTCGCCGAGGAGCTTAGGCACGAACCATTCCGTTGCTACCCAAGCCGCGGCTGCTGCTAGCGCTCGTAGGAAATGGCCGTATCTGCGGCCGGCGAAATAACGCACTATCGCGAAGGCGATGAATTGAGGCTGGAACAGCGGTGCGACGAGAAGCAGCACCAACAGGCCGGTGGTCGCCCCGATCTGCGTATAATTTCCGATCGCGACCCCGAACCAGGCGAAGACCGTTGCTGTAAAGGCAACAGACATGACGTAGGCACAGAGCAGTGTGCCGGCGAGCGTCCTGCTCGCGTCGAGTGAGCGTATCCACGGTACAAGGATCACAAAGCCAAGCATCCAGCCAGCGCCGCCACGGGCGCACAAACCTGACATGACTGCGCTGGCAAGAATGCCAGCCAGAATGCGCACACTGGAATTGGCAAATAGGGCCATAGTGTTCAGCGCCCGGATTTTTCCTGCTCGATAGGCGCAGGGATCACAATATATCGGATTGGGAATCCGGGCGGAGCAAGCTCCGGTGGCACCACGCGGTCCTTTGGCATTTCAATTGGCCGGTTCGCGGCGTCGAAGATCTGGTAATCCGGCGCAAACATCAGGATCGGTTCAATGCGCTGGCCGTCGTCAGTCGCTTGGTAATGTCGCACGTAACCTTGCGGGAGCAGAAAATCATCGGGCACCGCGAGTCCGACCAGAGGCGGTCGGGTGCCGGGCGGATTGAATGCTCCGAGGCCTGAATGGACGTCTAATTGGTGCAAATATTCAATCACTTCTTTCATCGTTATATTTACGCCACGGGGGACGAAGTTGGAGAGATCAGTTGGATCGTTCTCCGCATCAAGCGTCGGATTGCTGTCTACCTCACCCACCTCTGATCCCACACTCGCGCTCGGCGATACATTTTTACTCGAAACCTTTGCATATCCTGGCCACCAAGAGAAAACCGTGGCGCGTGCCAAGTTTGACTCGGCTCGCGGCTTGGCCGTCTCGGTGTTAACACCTATCGGTGATGAGGAGGATAACAAAAGAAAGGTGATAACACATGCGGCGATCCCTAGCGCAATGGCGAGGTAGCACAGGGATTTACGCCACGTCCGACCGCCTCCGACCGGATGGGTCGATGGCGGGTCGGAACGGCGTGACTTGTCAGAACGGCGCGGCGTAACCATGGAATGACATCCTCCGAGTTTTTAGGGTGTCAACGGGTTATATGTCGACACCGACCAGCCCATGCGCTCATGACCGTACTGGTTCCAGATCGGGTTCTTGCCATCTGTAAAAGAAGTGTAGCGTGGAGCACCCGAGCCGGTAGTGCCTCCGAATAGGCCCGCTGTAACGGTGCCACCGGTATAGGTCGGGTGAACGTCGTCTGACTGGATGTAGTCATAGCTGCTGCTCGAGGACACAAAATGCGTGTTAGCGTCGCGTATCGTCGGCAGGAGCGTCGATGTAATGCGGGTGACATAGCTCGACTCACTCTCACCGGTGACGTAGCGCAGAGCATCGGAGTCGATCATCCCGTCGCCATTGCTATCGTAGTCGGCGGCCATGTACTGGGCAAAGTTATCTGCGCACTTGAATCCCTTTTGCCGTGCGTATTCGCACATCCAGTAGTTCATCTTTGCCATATAGGGCAGGAACGTGGTTCGCATATTCACTGTAGCACCAGTCGAAGCGTCCTTGCATGAACTCTGCACGTTGTCCGCAGCATAGCCCGGGTAATATAAGTTCGAGATGATCTTCATCTTGACGCCGGCATAGGCGTTGGCGTTGATGTAGTCCATCGATTTAGCAACGTAGGTTTTGCAGTTGTTCAATGCCGTGTCCAACACGCCATAATTACAGGTGCCGGTCTGCTTCTTGAAACTCGAACGCGCCTGTAGCCCATCGTTGCCGCACATCTCGAAAGTGACCACGCGGGTTGAGCTTGCTTGCATGTAAGATTTTTCCTTCACGATCTTGTTGTTGTAGATGTCGGAAGCAATTGCGCCGGACTTAGCGCGGCGGACGTTTTCGATGTCGCTGTTCCACAAAGCGGAGTTGTATTCCGCATCCACCGTGGTCGCTGCATACTTCGCCGCGTTGATTGTAGATCCGTTGTAGCCGGCATAGATCGAATCGCCGTAGGCCGTCACGCGGTACTTGGTGGAGGTGCCGGCCCGGTCGATGGTCCAAGAGACGTTCTGGTTAAGGGTAGTGGCCGCCGCCTCTAAACCGAAGGACAGTAGCACAAGGGTAAGTAACAGAGTGCGTAAAACTATACGGAACCGAGTGTTCATGTTATTTCTCCTATTATTAATATAGAATTAATAATTATTCATGTTGATCTCGTGAAAGGGCTGACGGCTTTCAACAAGAACATCAACTCTTCTTTCCGCAATAAAACTCACCCTCACCTCCTTTTCTATTAATTTTTACTGCCCTTATTTACTTTTTTATTCCTATTTTACGGCTTATTTTTCTTTTTACTCATTGATAAAATATTTAAATAATTTTATAAGTTTATTATGCTATGCCTTATTGAAAAATAAACAAATTTTTCTATTTCTGTCAAGCTTTTTCAAGGAGGTGTTGGAGACGCCCTTAATTTTCTAAGTTGCTGCTTAATATGTTAGTAATTATTGCTATAATTTGAGCGGTTGGAGTTTTTCTTCAATCGCCGTTTTGTTTTGTACGGTGCGGCGTGCCTCAGCAGTCTATGCTTCCATAATTACCATACCGTGGCATTAAGCATCTTTGATTGTTTGAACTGGTAATCCTCACTCCAATTACAAAATAAAAACAATTGATTAGTAGTGGATTCGGGATTTCGATCATGATCACGGCAAAAATATATCTTTTTTCCATTGCCCATCATCAGTTTTCCCGGCGACCCGCTATCGGATGCTGTCCATTCCAAACCACTCCAGGATCGTGTCGTTTGCCTCGCGAGGGTAAGTATGCGAGAGATCCTCAATAATCCTGAGTTTGATGTCCGCCCCTGATTGCTGCAGATTCTGGCAGGCCTGAACAGCCCAACTCACAGGAAATATCCAATCCTGTGCGCCGTGTACCCAAAGAATGCGCTTTCCCCGCGCCTGATGCATATCCAATGGGGGAAGCGCGCAGGAAACCGGTGCAATGGTCTGATAGGATGTATTCCCGGACATTCCCATGGCAAGGGCAAAGGTTCCTCCGTCGGACATTCCGGTAAGAAGAATGCGGGATCGGTCAATATGGACACGCGAATAGACTTGTTCCAAATGGTGGCTCAAAGGCCCTTGATCGACTTCAACATTGGTAATCGACCAGGTCATAGTCTGTGAGGTTGGCGCGAAAAGCACAAAGCCTCTGCTGCGGGCTTCGCGGAGCCATGACCAGATGAAATCCCGCCCGTGGCTGTATCCGCCATGCAGGGCCACAACCAGCGGCCAGGCGCGCTCCGGTGTATAGGTTTCCGGAATGTAGAGAGAATAACCGTCCCGGGCATGCGGATTCTGATTCGCACCGAAATGAAAAAGTCCCGTTTCATAACTTTGTGTCTTTTTTACGGGGAGTAAAGCAGAGACTGCTCCCGGCTCCAGAAAGTATCGATTCACTGCAGGGAAAACGTCGCACAGGGAAAACAGTGCCTCCTGCGCCCGGCAGGATTTGCGTGCCGCCCGCAGCGCCGAAATATAGGCGGCCTGGAGATCTTCTTCATGAGCAAAATTTCTGATGACGCTGAGCATGAGATCACAAACACGCAAAAGTTCCTGACGTCCGTTTCCCTGCGGGGCATTCTGATCGTCTGCCGATAAAAATGCTCGAGCGGCTGCAAGCGTCGGCACATGGACGGTCAGCTCATCCCGGATGGTTGAAATGGCTAGAGGATTTAATTTACGCAGCCCCTCTTCAAATGCGATTAAAGCATTAACCAGTATGGCAGATATGTCTTCCAGGTTCATGATCATTTTATCTGTGCGCCGAGCATTTTATCCACTGCTTTCATCGCTGAAGAAAAGCTGATGTCGCCGGAGCAGCCATCGCCTCTGACCGTATCGCCGATAAAATAGAGGCCTTGAATCAAAGAACATTGGATATCCGGCCGGTGAGGCTTGGACTGCACCGGAGTGAGAACGTTACCATTCATGACAGGTACAATGATCTTTCTTTCTTCAATTATCCTCATCAGAAAATTCGGGAAAACAGTTGCAATCGTATTTTTAAGCCTTGTTTCCGCCTCCCGGACAATTTTCTCGTTGCCATCAAAATGCCACGGAAGCATGATTCCCCAGGTTGACATATATTTCCCGCTAGGCGTAAACGAACTATCGGCATGAGATTGGAAGCGCGCCCAGATTGGAATATCAACACCAAGGATGCCGGAAATAATGTTGGTAATCGGTTTGTCCGTGATAAAGTCAATAACCAGACTGGAGCTGTTCTCTATATTTTTTGCGTAATCGATCATAGCCGCAGGCAGGAGAGAATTGTCGATCAGTTCAAGAACCAGCGGCAGTCTGGCGGCAAAGATGATATCCGGGGCATGGATTATCATCTTGCTTGTTTTGACGCCTGTCGCCCGGCCGTTTTCGATGATAATCTTTTCAGCTTTTTCATGAAGGTGGATCTGGCCTCCTTTTGTGATATGTTTTGTCAGCATCAAGAATAAACGGGCAGAGCCGCCCCTGGGCTCGCCAACGCCGACTCCCGCCGCAAGCGCCCTTTGCAAAAAGTCGATAACTTCACCGGCGCTGACCTTATCCGGATCGGGGCACATGATGGTCATGCCGAGAAACGGCAGAAATGCCTCAACTTCGGGATGCTGAAAAGATATTTTATAAAAATCGAGTAGGGTTTTGTCATACCACAATGCAGGATCGGCCTTTTTGATTTTGGCCAGCACAGCAAGGAGCACAAGTCTCGCCCGAAATGAAAGCATCGGTGTTCTTAAAAATCCCAGAGGGCCTTCGGGTCTTTCCCATAGCCTGCCTTTGAAAATCAGCTTTGCATCTTTTGTCTCGGGCAGAAAATCAATTTCTTCTCCAAGTCTTTTGAACACCTCATTGGCGATGCCTTTATGCGCAAGCCTGTGCGAATGCGCACCGTATTCGCGGATATAACCTTGTTCATCCCTGTAAGATTGAGCCCGGCCACCGATCATGTCTGATGCTTCCAGGACAACGACTTTTTTGCCGGCGTGAGCCAGAAGCGCCGCGGCACTCATTCCGGCATAACCCGCTCCGATAATGATCACATCCACCATAAAAACACCGTCCTGATCACAGGCGCTATTCCGAATGCATTATGGATGCCACCTGATGAAATGGTATCCCTGTCTCTGAAAGCGCTGGAAAATAATAAAAAGGTAGACAAGCTAGGCATGAAATAATCGGGGAGCACGGGGCTCTCTCCTGAAACGACTTGTCGTTGGAGATTGGCGATTCAGTCAGATGTTAGCAAATCCTCGTTCGAGGTCGGCTATAATATCCTCAACATCTTCAATACCGACGGCCAATCGGAAAAGATTATCGACAATTCCGAGCTCATAGCGCTGTTCCCTGGTGTACCGATAATAGGTCACGGTAGCGGGATGCGTAATCAGCGTCTCTACGCCACCCAGGCTGGGTGCAATATAGATCATCTCGAGTGAATCCATAAACCGCTTCGCCGCGTCCAGATCGCCTTTGATAGTGAAGGTAACAACGCCGCCTCCACCTTTCATCTGCTCGTTGGCGATCGAATAATGGGCGTGACTTCTCAGAAAGGGATAATAGGTTCTTTCAATCTTCGGATGCCCTTCCAAATATCCGGCAATCTTGAGCGCGCTTTCATTCTGCGTCTTCACCCTCAGCGGAAATGTTTTCAGCCCACGCAAGAGCAGATAACAGCAGTGCGGATCAATGACCCCGCCCATGGATTTGTGCAGTTCGCGAACCTTGTTAACCAGCTCTTTTTTCCCCAGCAGCACACCGGCCAGTATGTCGTTATGACCGGCAAGATACTTTGTCGCACTGTGTATCACCAGGTCTATTCCGTAATCGAGCGGCCGCTGGTTGAACGGCGTGGCAAATGTCGAATCAATGATGGTGATGACTTTGTGTCTGTCACCGATTTGTTTGAATTTGACCATATCAAACACATTGAGATAAGGATTGGTCGGCGATTCCGAAAAAATAAAACGTGTATTTTTTTTGATAGCAGCATCCAGCACCTCATAATCACCAAAAGGCACGATCGTGCATTCAATGCCGAATCGTTTGAGATAGGATCTGCAAAATTCCAGCGTTTTCCCATAACAATCATCGGTAATGACAATATGATCCCCAGACTGTACCAACGCCAGGATGGTTGTGGTAATCGCCATCATCCCCGAAGAAAACATCAAGGCTTCCTCGGCGCCGTCGAGTTCCGCCAGGCGACGCTCTGCTACTTTCTCCGTAGGGTTTCCGTATCGTCCGTACTCGTACCGTTTTTTGTCGTTCTTGGTGTAAGCTTCGATTTCCCTGCTGTCCTTAAAAGAATATGTGGATGACTGAACAATGGGGGTGGTAATGGAATCAGCATAGCGCGCCCGGTCCTCTCCGGCATGAATTGACTTTGTAAAAATCGATTTTAATTTACCTTTTTCCTTCATGACTTCCTTTCAGTAACGCAAATAATTTGTGGAGAAAAGATGTTTTCCATGCATCGCAGTATAAGAAGAAGGGCTTGCTATGTCAATGGACAATTGCAGATCCGAATTACCTTGCAGGTATTGACATTTTCCGTCTTAATCTCTAGATTGAAAGAAAAAGCAAGGAATTAAAGTTATGCCGATATACGAATTTGAATGCGATAAATGCAAAAAACAATTTGAAGTGGTTACGCTGAGCCTCCGTGAAAAGCCGAACGCCGTATGCCCGAAATGCAAATCTAAAAAGACTCGTAAGCTGGTTTCCAAGGTGGGAAAAGGTAAATACTCTTCCATGCTTGCCGGCGGTTCCGCGGGCAACAGCACACCCAACAGCTCCGGTTGCTCGTCTTGCTCTTCATCGAACTGCTCGTCTTGCGGGCATTAAGTTTCTTCGATAGATGGCCTGAGACAGCGCTTTTGAAATATTTATATAAGATCATTCCCTGTTCCAGGCATTCCATCTGAATAAAAACTAAGAACGCTGATTTTTAATAAAAATCAAAAGTTTGCCTAAAGCAATCAGCCGGTTCCCATTCTCTGATTGACGATTTCCTTAAAAGAGGTATAATGGTAACCACATTTGATCATCATTCTGTGTCTTATCTTCCAAGCGATATTATGCAGATCTCCAACGGCTTTTTCTTAATTTTCCGATAGCATTCTACAATATTGTATTTGAATATTCTTCGTTTGTTTTGTTTGTTTTCATCGGGTGACGCTTTTTCGGACATTGGCATTACGGCATGGATCCATGCAACGGACGACTGGCCATATCCATTGTTACCGGCTCGCCAAAACCGGTGTGTGACGTTTACAGGCTTTTAAATCATCAAACAGAAAGGAGAAGGATCATGAGCAACATTTATAAAGTCATTGAAATTATCGGGGGCAGTGAAAAATCATGGGAGGACGCGGCCAAAAAGGCTGTGGAAACCGCGGCCAAGAGCCTGAAGGAAATTCGCATTGCGGAAGTCAAGGAGCTGGACATGAGAACCGAGAAAAATAAAGTGGTTGAATATCGTGTCAAGCTGAGGGTATCGTTCAAGTATGTACCCTAGCAGCGTTTCCGCTCTTAGTTGCCGATGCTGTGCCGGACGTGGGAGACCAGGTAATCTATAACAGGATGCCGGCGGCGGAAATCAGTCCGCCGCCTGATGGGGTTGGATTACCCCGCAAATTCGATCCTGTCACCACACCCCGTAAGCCGATGAATTGAACTTGGATCCCTCCGGCTTTCCTTGATCTTTAAAGCCATTTAAAAAATTCAGGGTTTTTCACTTTTTACGCTTTCATCAAACAGAGTATTTTGACAACCTGAATTCTATGCTGGTCGGGTTTTATGAAATTTCTTCAATACCGAGCGGATATTTCGACAAAACCTCGCATCCGTCTTTGGTGATGACGATATCATTTTCATAACGGAATCCGATGTTCTCTTCCGGAGCGGCATACTGCATCGCGCAGACGACCATTTCATTTTCCGAATAGACGTGATCCTGGTCTGTCCAGTAGGGAAGATCGGGATTGACAATAGCGCCGATCCGCCACTCATCGCCAAAAAGACCGATCCCGTGTTCACAGGCCGGCTGTATAAAATCGCCGCATCCTCGGGATTCGGCAAAGTCCATCATCATTGCAGCCAGTGTTCCGGGTGTTGTCCCGGCGTGATAATTATCAATGACCTTCTGAATGATCGCGACAAAATTATCCGCATGCCAGCGTTGACGTTTTGTTGCCGGCCCGATCAGATAATTATGCGAGTGGTCGCCCAGCGCCAGTTTAAACATCGCATGAAAATCCAGCATCAGTGGTTCACCTGCCTGGATCTCTTTGGTGGTAGGCGGCGTACAGGCACCCAGACCCGTACGGAATCCGCTGGAAATTTCATTGAGACCGGCAAAATTCCATTCCGACACGCTGCCTGCTTTGCGCATGGCCAGCGCGGCGATACCGGCAATCACGGTTTCAGTCATTCCCTTGTAACCGCCGTTTTCCAGAGCTGCCCGCGCCGCTTTGTGCCCTTCATCAACAATCAGCGATGCGGTGCGGAATCGTTCAATGGTGCCTTTATCTTTGATGAGAGAAAGCGCATCAATGATATCGTGTGAATTGGCCCATACAAAACCGGGGAGCGCGTCTTTAAAATGGGTGTATTCCCAATGGGAAAGATTGCCTTCGGCTGTATAGGCGGAAATCCCGTCCTCATAGCCGATGCGTCCTTTTTTGATGCCGAGTTCGTCTTTGATAAAATCAGTTATCGCGGAAACCTGATCCATACCGCCCATCGGTCCATAGGCGCGAACATGGTCACCATCAATCCATGTCTCATCGCCCACACGCAGCGCGTCAACAACAAACGTGAAATAAGTGGGCTGTCCTTCCGGCGGAATGATAATATAACTTCTCCACGGGCAGAACGTATCCATCACAAAACTCATTGTACGGATGCGCGAACCAAGATACACGTCAATGCCACGCTTATGCATTTGGGCCTGTATCGCCTTAACGCGTCCCGGATTATCTATATAATACTTGTCTCGGGGGTCTAATATTCTAGGCATAATTTATCTCCCTTCGGTTAATACTGAGTTGGTATCTGAGCCAGAACCTTATTAAGGCGGTCTGACACGGCTGCGAGTTTGAGCGCTTTTGCCAAATTACCTTTAAGTTTAAGTTTTCCGGTCATCAAAGCCTTTTGTGCACCAAGTTCTGCGCGGGAAATTTTGGCAAAAGTTTCATAATTGCCGATGATTCTAAATTCGGCCTGGGGAGGCTCGCCGGTTCCCGTTTCCACCCGGGTTACTCTCCCGTCTTGACAGGCGATAAATAGAAACAGCTCCACACCGCCGGGACAGTTTTTATAAATGTTGGACATCGATGTTGTGACCTTGTTCATTTTTTCCGGGGTAAGTTCCGACTGAAGTCTTCTGAGCGCTTCATCACGCCATGATGGGCCTAAATACTCTTTTAGATCTGACATGTTGACTCCTCCTGTCTTGTTGGTTACCGGTATGGATATACCCTATTTAGTTGCAGATTACGCCTCCCATTCAAAATAAATGGATCAATAATTTCTTTCACTCATGAGAACTATAGGAGTAAAAGAAAAGGATGTCAACACTATAAAAAACCATTCTTCAATGGTATCCGGTTGACAGGCGAGAGTGGTATTGGTAAGAAAGTTCACGGTTTGATGGAGCGACCTATCATGAAATGGACTGGCAAAAAAGTTGGCCTCGCTCTGGGTGGCGGTGGAGCTCGCGGCTTGGCTCATATCGGTGTCATCAATGTTCTGAACAAGCAGGGTATTGAGATCGATCTGATCGTAGGAACCAGTGCCGGTGCCCTGATCGGCGGCGCTTACGCACTGGGTATGACAACGCGGGAAATTACGGCAAAAGCGGAGACCTACCTGAAGAGTCCCGAATTTGAAGAATCCGCCATCAAGTCCGTCGGCATGATGTTTTCCCCGGGCACTAAAAGTTTTTTGCAAAAGATGCAGATCTTCACCAAAAATCAATATTACATGGTTCGGGCTTTATTCCGTCCTTCCATCATGCCTGCTGAGGATTTTCAATCTCTCATCAATTACCTTATACCTGACGTGGATATCCGCGATACACGCATTCCCTTTCACGCCGTGACCACTGACCTGATCACCGGTAAGCAGGTTGTCTTGAGCGAAGGCTCGCTGCGTCAGGCGGTGCTGGCAAGCTGTTCCGTTCCGGGAGCAGTTGAACCCACTCGTCTGGGCGAATGGCTGCTGGCCGACGGCGGCGTGACAAGTCTTGTCCCCGTCCATGCGACTCGCGCCGCCGGAGCGGATGTCGTGATCGCCGTCATGGTGGATCGCGATCTACCGGCGGACACCGGCATTACAACGGCCAAAGATGTTTTATACCGTGCCGGAGAAATTACGGCCAACGCATTGGAAGCCGCCGAACTCAAAAACGCGGATGTTGTTATCCGTCCCGCTGTGGGAGATCTTCACTGGACGGACTTCAGCCGGGCAAAGGATCTTGTCGCTGTCGGCGAGGAAGCGACACATGCCGCGCTGGAAAAGATCCATGCTTCTCTTCCCCTGACCAAGCGTTTCTCCCTTTTTACTCAACGTTTTTTTAAAACAGAAAAAAACAGGGATTAAATCGGCAATCCTTAACCGCATGAAAATCAAAACCGGGTAATTTGATCTTATCATCAACTACGGACCCAATATCGTTATTAATACATTCGAGCTGCTCTCACCCCTATCGGCGGGCACGACTTTTTCATCCACCTGCCCTATCCTTTTTAATTTCGAGAGAATGTCTTTCCAATTCTTGCCTGAAACCTCGGCAACGATAAGCGCCTCACCCGCCGCCAATTGCTTCGTCACTTTTTTTGCATCGTATTGGGCAAGAACCTTTTCCACCTCCGCTAAAGCGGCATTCAGATCAGCAACCCGCACGAATACTCTGGCCTGTGGCCGCGCGACTGTGAAGGCTCCCATCGACTGCGGCGCGGCAGGGGCGGCTTTCCTATCCGATTCTTTCTTTTTGGCTAATGTCGGCAAAGCTTGCTTTGCCGCTTTTTCGCCCTGATCAGCCATCCGCGGCAAAGCCCGGGCTGATTCATATTTTTCAGCCAGAAACGTCCCTTTGGCTTCATCTTTACTTTCCGCCAACCCTTTCGCTCTGGATACATCGGGCTCGTTGGCGAAATTGGGTTTGTTTTCCAGCGACTCTGATTTTTGAATGCCCCCTCTGGCTACCGTAACCGGCACTTGCTTGTCCTGTTTTAATTTTTCTCGGGGAGTTGCCTTTTCCGGTGGAGCAGCCGGAGGCAACGTCACATCGTCGGCCCGCGGCATTTGCGCCGGCGCCTGTTCCTTCTGTATTTCAATAACGGGTTTTGCAGCACTCGGCAAAATCTGTTTCACCTGCTCATCGCCCGACCGGTAAAGATAAACGGCCAGAACTGCGATAACAATGGTTGCCATAATCTGTATGGGGATCTTGATCCTGATCGGATAGAACCACTTTTGTGCGAAGCTTTTTTTGCCTGCTTCTTCACGCACCCGTGCCACAATTTTTTGCTGAAACCAGGGCGGCTCTTCCACATCGGAGAGATGATTCACAAGCTGACCGGCTTTCTGCAGATAGGCCAGCTCTTTTTGGCAGGCCGCACAATCTGACAGATGTTCTTCAACCACCCGCTTTTCTTCGTCGGATAAGGAACCATCCGAATAAAGCGGCAGAAGATCTTCTATGGCGGAACACTTTTTCATAAATCACCCATGACTTTTTTCAGGCAGTCTTTGATCGCCGATCGAGCGCGCGACAGCCGGGATTTCACGGTCCCGTCGGGTATCTGTAAAACCTCCCGAATCTCTTCATATGAAAAACCCTGAATGTCCCGCATAACCAGGACTTCGCGGTAATCATTGTCAAGTGCCGAGATGCATTTTTGCACTGCGGCATCCAATTCCCTGCGTTCCAATTGACGAGCCGGACTACTTTCATCTGATGTGGCAAGGAAACCGGCACAATCGCCCTGCTCAGCCGTTGCTTCATCCAGGGAGACGCTTTCGTGACGCGACAGGCTCTGACACTGTTTGAGCCTGTTTTTCGCACAGTTGATGACAATCCGGCACAGCCAGGTGGAAAACTTCGCCTCGGCTTTAAACGCTTTTATGGATCGAAAAGCCGCCAGAAACGCTTCCTGGGTGATGTCGCAGGCTTCATCGTAATCGCTCAGCATCCGGTAAGCCACGTTAAGCATTTTTCTGGAATGCCTCTCGACCAGCACCGAAAACGCCTCCGTATCGCCCTTCTGACACGCCGTGACGTATTTCAGATCGTCATCGACGGCCGGCGGTTTCTTGTCCTTGATAGTCTTAGACATCCACAACAACGTTTTTGTTCCCTGAAATTAATTTTCTCTTTAAAAAGATATTTACCACAACATGAGGGCAGATTCATGATCTTTTTGAACAATTGAACTCAACCAATATTGTTATCAATATTTCATTGACACACAAGACTGAACATCTTATTGTTTCTCCCATACAGAAACGATGCTTCATCAAAAAGAGAGGTAGGGTCGGGTGGAAGGTAAAAACCCTTATACCCAGTTCTTTCTCAAAGCTCTGGAAAGGATATTTACCCCATCCGAACACGTTTTTTCCGCATCAGACCGGCTCAGCGTTGGGCGGATGATCAATCTCACAAATCACTTTTTTTAGGAGGAAGAAAAATGATAGAGAAACCCTGGCATCGTCACTATGATTACAACGTACCAACGACTATCCGTTATCCACGTCTGGCGGTTCATGAGTTGCTTGATCTTCCCGCTGGAACTTACCCGGATAAGGCTGCCTTGATTTTTTTCAGCAGTGAGTTGACTTTTTACGAACTGCGGCAGGAATCCAGACGTTTTGCCAATGCTCTGGTCGGAATCGGAATCCAAAAAGGAGACCGGGTGGGACTGCATCTGCCCAATTGTCCCCAATATCTGATTGCTTATTACGCAATCCTGTCGATCGGGGGAATCGTTGTCAACCTTAATCCTTTATATACTCCCGATGAATTGAAATTGATGTCCAATACTTCGGGAATGACATCTCTGGTCACCTTTGATATGGCCCTTCCGGCTATTCGCACACTGTGTAAACAAGTCAATATTCCCAGGGTAATCGCCACCGGAATCACGGACTATATTAAAGGGTTTGCAGTAAGTACTTCCAAAAGCCTTGATTTGTTAGAGGGCTGGCATCATTTTTCGGAACTCATCGCCAAGTTCCCGAATCCCAAACGTGTTAAAGTCCAGGTCAATCCCGAAGATCCAGCACTGATTCAATTTACCGGCGGCACAACCGGAATCCCCAAAGGCGCTGTTCTTACCCACGCCAACGTTGTGGCGGCTACAATGCAGGCCTCGCTGTGGGGAAATTCCGTAACTATGTACACACCCTATGAAAAACGTAATGTCATGGCCATATTGCCTTACTTCCATGTTTACGGTAACATTCTCGTGATGAACTGGGCTATGTTCAATTGCGCGACCCAAATTCAGGTTCCCCGCTTCAACATAGACGAGGTGGTAGAGCTTCTCGCCAAATTCGAAAAGATTACCTTTTTTCCGACAGTTCCCACCCTGATTACCGCTCTGCTCAACCATCCCAAATCAGCGGAACTGAACCTAGGCAAAAAATTAGGTCTCTTGGCCTCGGGCGGGGGGCCAATGCCTGTGGAACTCATCGAACAGGTCAACGACATGGGAATTTATTTCAATGAAGGCTATGGTCTGTCCGAATCCACCTCGGTGGGTATTTTTAGCCCCGTTCTGGGGCTAAAAAAAGTAGGGAGCATTGGTTTTCCTATACCGGATACCGATGTGCGTCTGGTGGATGTCGAAAAAGGGGAAACGGATGTCCCCGACGGTCAGCCGGGTGAAATCATCATGAAGGGACCGACGATCATGCAGGGTTACTGGAACAATCCCAGCGAGACGGCGGGACAACTCAAAGACGGCTGGCTTTATACGGGAGACATTGCCACCAGGGACGAAGACGGCTATATCTTCATCGTGGACCGAAAGAAAGATATGATTATCGCCGGCGGATTCAACATTTACCCACGCGATATTGATGAGGTCCTCTTCCAGCATCCCAAGGTCGCTGAGGCCGTGGCTATAGGTGTAAATGACAAGTATCGCGGCGAGACAGTCAAGGCTTTTGTTGTTCTGAAGGAGGGCGAAAGCTGCACGACGGAAGAAATCATTGCCTTTTGCAAGGAAAAGCTGGCTCCCTACAAGGTGCCTAAGCTGGTGGAATTTCGCGACTCGATTCCCAAATCCGCAATCGGTAAAATCCTGCGCAAGGTTTTACGGGATGAAGAGGAGGCTAAAGCAAGACAAGATCAGTAGATAGAATGCTATGGAATACGGGAGACAGTTTGACTAACTGTCCCCCGTATTTTTTATGGCATCCAGATTGCTGAGAGGCAGCGCCTTTTCGTTTTCACGCCTCAGCGTTTTTTTCGATAGGCCGACTTCAATGATATCCCACGGCAGGATTTCATTTAAATCTTTTTGACGATAGACATAAAAGTCGGGATTGATGTTCACATCTTTGAGCGCACGTATCCAGTTGCCGTGCAGACGATGCACGGCCAGGAGAATATCGCCCACGCGCCGGT
>CAZOPH010000023.1:0-19820 GCA_964581635.1 uncultured Smithella sp. | reverse complement strand
TTAATACCTTTTCAATTAATCGATGTTCTATCATCAAAAGTCCACGTGGTTTCATGGATATCCCCTTTCTCATGGTCTGTTTCAGATAGTGATAATACCTGGAATGAAAATTACAAAAATGGATTTTTTGCTTATGGATTCATGCCACATAAGCGTTGCACCGTGTTTGGTTTCCAAAGTCCGACGAACAATTTATGCAGTGCCTGGAGTTGGCGACAATATTACTGGCAAACAGAGGTTGAGTCAATACATTTCTCTTCAGCCTTCCGTTTTCAGCTTTCGGCCTTCAGTCTTCAGACTCTTGATCTTTTCCCAATCCTCCTGCGTGTTCAGATTGTAGAAAAGCAGGCCGCCCGGATTGAACGGTTGAATTTCTTTTTCAGATATCGTCAAAACGGACATATCCCGATAGAACCCGGTGATCTTAAGTTTGTCCATCAGAATCAAACGTCTAATGGAAGGCAGGCAGTTGCGTGAATAAATGGCGTGCAAAGGTTGATAGCCTTCGGGAAGTTCCGGAACAATGACATCATGTTTTCCCGATTGACCAATCATGTAAGCGATAAACATCTCGTTCAAAAACGGCATATCGCAGGAGCAGGCAAAGGTGTAGTTGTTTTTCGCATAGAACAATCCAGTGTAAATGCCGCCGAGCGGTCCTTTACCTTTGTAAATATCCGTTACAAGGGCGGCGTTGAAAAATTCCAGATGGGGGAGGGGATCGTTCGTGACGATAATAATCTCGGAAAACAACCGCTGGTAAATGTCCAGCGTTTTATCGATCAAACGTTCTTGATCAATTTCCAGAAATGCTTTGTTTACGCCCATACGGGAATTTTTCCCACCCGCAAGAAGAATGCCCGTCATGTTAACTTTCATGGGTCAGCCCCTTTTAAAAGATACATCACCTTACCCTGATAAACAGTTTATGTCGAAATATTAATTTTTTTCCATACATTTTTACTGACGCTTGAAATACAAACCTATAAAGGCGCATCATCGCGATGCCTCCTGTTTTATTGAGGAGAGGTGCTTCATGAATTCTGATGCTCAGGTTTTCGGGTTGATGATGAATGTATGCTTGGGCGCTGTTTACGCGTACAGTATTTTACTAAAACCAGTGAGAGATGATTTTGAGGGCATTTCATATTGACAATGGTATTGCTCAAAACTCCGAAAAAAACTTAACCTCATCTTAAATATCGTTGAAAGATTCTAAGAGTAAAAACCTCTCTTACACGGACAGCGAGGGAGGTTTTTTGTTGGATTTACCGGATGATTTTTCGGTTAATGGCAATAGGTTGTGTGCCTTCACACTCAACCATGGCGTGAGCATCCCCTTTACCTCGAAATCGCTTGACGTTGAGCATGAAAATCTCGAGTTTGCTGAGCACATTGGGCGGTAGCAGATTCCCGTCGATTTCAATCGAGATGGCCGGATATTTTCTTTCCCTGGCCCACGGTGTAAACAGCCCTTCAATAACGCGACCGATCAGACAGGCAAATGGTGAGATATTGACGATGCCTGAGTAACCGTCCATCATCGCCGTGGCAGCAACGCCGCTGGAGATGCTGATTTCCGAATAAAGCTCAAGGCCGATGAAATGCTTTTCTGTGTTTTTCATAATTTCCTGCATATCGTGCGGCGTATGCGGTACGAGGCCGGTTACACGCAATGTGTTGCGGATATTTTTTTCCACATTTTTTTTATAGGCATGTTCAATTTTCCAGTTGATGATGTCCCGAAATTCACGAGCGAATATGCTCCGGTACCACGGTGCCAAGTTCAGTTTCTTTTTGAGTTCGTAATGCCGAACAAAGTCGCAGTAGTAAAACCATTCGGCGACATTGGATACCTTGCCGATGATGCCGTGTTTACTAAACTGCTGAATCAATTCATCGACGGCGAAATCATCGCGCCGGACGTAAATTTCTCCCACAATAAGCACTTTCGGGCAGTCGTCCATTTTTCGCGCCAGTGGAATACGGGAAATAGTATCGGCAATTTCTTCAAGCACCGGAAGGACTTTCGTAATATCACGCTCGGCAACGCCGATCATTTTCTGCCAGATCTGATCATAAATCCTCATCGCTTCGGCCGGATCGGCGGCGCATGTCCTCAGAGAGGTCTCCACATCTTTCATGTAATCGGCGATAACCACCGCCCACCAGGCATACTTGGTAAATTCCGATCCTAACTCAGTGTACGAATTATCTGAATCCATCGTGAAGACCAACACGTTTTCCAGACGCAAATCCTTGAAGAGGTTTTCATAGAAGACAAAGTACTGACCGGTCCGGCAGGGTCCCGTCGTTGTGGGTACGAACAGAATATAGATTTCATCCTTGCGATATTTCTCGGATGATAAATATTTAAGAAAGCTGCCCAGAACGAGATGCGACGGCAGACATTCCTTGCCGGAAGTGTGATTACGCGCCATTTGCAGTGTATAGATATCCGGCACGGGCATGGTTTCCGCGTTGATACCCAGACCGCGAATCGTTGCGCCAAGCAATTCCGCCGAGAGCCTACCCATGTTGGATAAGAGCAGTTTAATGCGCGGATTGTTTTTAATCGGTATCTTTTCGCCGGTGATGGCATTTTTGATGTGGATTGCTTTACCAGGATTGTTTATAAAACGCAAACCATTATCATACCGTTCTTCACGGATATTCGCGAGCTTGGATCGATATCCTTCAATAATGTCCAGAAACGCTTCAATGCGTGTATCGACTCCGGCGTCGGCTGTATGGGAATCCAACTCTAGGATCAGGAACGGTTTGGTGCCCATGATCCACTTCAAATAATGCAGCATGAAGGAATCGGGCGCGCATGAAAAATTTGAAATATAGGTGACAAAGATGTTGTCTTCATTTTTCAAAAGTGTGCCGGCTTTCATATCCTGCTGACCGTAATACCAGTACATATTGGGATATATGGACTGATCCTCGAAGGGAAGAATGTCGAACGGGATGACCGAATAACCACGGGAGGTGTATTTCCGCGGGATGCCCATGTTGGCGTCGGCGGTAAAAGAATTATAGGGACGTCCCAGAATCGCAATCACTGGGCGCTTGGCCTGACGAGCCTCATCGAGAGCCTGCTTTCCCAATTCAGTAAATCGGGCGAAACATTCCATTTGTTTTTCGTAAGCGATGTTAAAGGCTGTTTTGGCCTCATGGTCAGGAAATCCAAGAGTCTCGGCCATTGCGATGAAAGGTTCGGAGGCTCTTTCAATGCCGTACATGAAGCTGACCACCGGCGCTAAATATTTTTCGTCCGGGATTTCTGGGAAAGCCTTCTTGATGTAATAGGGCAGGCTTTGCGTGATGGGGCAGAAATTGGCTGGCGCAATTTTTTCATAACTTTCCATGTCTCGGAAGTGGGGCAGGAAAATATAATCGATTTTGCGGTTCAAGATATCCTGGACCGCGCCGTGTGCGATTTCCGCGGGAAAACAGTAGCTGCTTTCCACACGCGCAGTTCCTTCATGCGAAATCTCCTCGGAGATAAACGTTTCCACTCCCAGAGTGTGAAAGAACCAGGAATAGAGCGGCCAGAGCGTATAGATGGAAAAACAGCGAGAGATGCCGACGACAAAATCTTTTTTCTTGAGAAATGTTTTCGGCTCGGGCGCACATTCCTTAAAAAGAATATCATTGCGCTTTTCAACGTAGTCGATGACCTCGGCTTCATTGAAAACTTTTTTCTTCCGGATATTGGCATATTTATTACAACGGCCGCCGAACATGTATTTGTGGCCGTTGACGTTTAAGAGGCGGATCTGACAGAAATTGTCGCAGGCTTTACACTGAAATTCCTTTTCATGAATAATGTTCGTTGCCAGAATTTGATCAAGGTCATAGGTGGCCTTGGCCAGAAATCCTTCGGTAACTTTTTGTTTGGCCAGAATGCCCACTCCGAAACAACCCATGAGTTCGGGATCGGGCGGTACCAGAATATCCTTATCCAAAAGCATCGCAAAAGCCAGCGGGACGGCCTTGTTTTTGGCGACGCCGCCTTGCAGAACGATATTTTTCCCAATGGTCCGGTTGCCCACAACGCGATTGAGATAATTAGAAACGATGGAGGTGACAATGCCGGCGGTAATATCTTCGCGCGATGCGCCCTGCTGAATCGCGTTGCGGATATCGGAATTGATGAAGGCGGAACAATGTTCGCCGAACTTCAAAGGCTGGTTTGCCGCCAGCGCAATATCGCCGATCCGGTCGGCTTCGGGAATATTCAAATCTCCCTGCGCCGACTCCTCCAAAAACGATCCGGTCCCCGCTGAACAAGCTTCGTTCATGGCATAATCAATCGGCACTTTATTTTTCAACGAAACATACTTGGCGTCTTGGCCGCCGATTTCAAAGATAGTATCGATATTGTCCCGATAAAATGAAGTGCCGACGGCATGGGCGATGATTTCATTATACACGGCGGGTGTTTCCAGAAAGACGCCGAGAATCTCGCGCGATGATCCGGTTGTTGAAGCGAGCGTTATGTTGATTTTTCCTTCACCGATATCTTCGCGGATCTGCTTTTTTATTTCGAGAAGACAGTTTTTGAGCGAGCCGACCGGATCGCCGTGTGTACGGCCGTAAAAAGACGCGGTGACTTCGTTGGTTTCGATATCGATCAGACAGGCTTTTGTAGTTGTAGAGCCTCCATCAACGCCAAGAATATATTCACGGCCGACGGCGACTTTGCCTTTTTGCGAAGGCAGGTAGGTGACCCTCCCCTGGGCGGTTTGCAGGCTTTTAAATCTTTTAAATTGAATGATGCTACTTTTGAATAACGAACTCAGATGCGGTAAATTGCTGCCGGACCTTCCGGCCATCAGTGCTGCGCCATACGCTTCAAAATAGGCCGCTTGTTCGGGAACGAGAAACTCAATTTGAGGCATGCGCTCGCGGATGAAGTGCAGAATATACTGATTTTGCGTCACACCGCCGGCGAGGAGCACTTTTCCCTTCTCGATTCTGGCTCTTTTCAGAAAGTCGATAACCTTGATGGCCATCACGTCGCTCAATGACAATACGATATCGCCTGTTGTGGCTTCACCTTTGTTCAGACGATGGGTGCAATCACTTTTCATGAAGACTGAGCAACGCGAAGAGAGTTTTAATACGCGACTGTCTTCGGGGATGTTGTTCATATCGCTGAGCTTCATGTTCATCCGGGCTAATTGCTGCTTAAAAAATTCACCGGTGCCCGAGGCGCACTTGTTTCCCGAAAAACTGGTAATGATTTTATTGTTCTGGTCGATGGTATAAACAACAAGATCTTCCCCGCCCAGAGAAACGAGGGCGTCAATTTGGTACGGAATGTTTTTCAGGGCTTCCTCAATGCATAGCGGTTCAATGACACTGTTGATGTTTAAAAGATGCCGGCCTTCAGTGCCGGTGGCCAGCGTTTTGATGTTTGCTGGTAGTATTCGGAATGAAAGTATCTTTTTGAGCGTATCGAGAAAGTTTCCTTCATGTGGTTCTACAGCGTTCCAGATGCTCTTATTGTCTTGCAGTACGGCTACCTTAACATTTGATGAGCCGATATTGATTCCCATGCTGTGCATAAAAACTTCCTTATAAAAATTGATCCTAGTGGTCAATATTACGATTGAACTGTGTCATCAAGCAGCAAATCAGATTTTTAGAATAATGCATCATAAAATAAGGGATTAGACAGCCTCAGATAAAGAAGAAAAAAGCAGCTGATAGCGGTTGCCTTCAGCTGCTTTTTGTTTTTCAAATATCATGGAGTTGTCAATAGGGGTGCTATCTTAATTTAATTCCACCCCACTTTGATGTTAATGAGCTTCCTCCATCGCGCCGCCGATGTACATCATGGCCAAGAGCATGAAAACCAATGTCTGAACGACTGAGGTAAAGATCATCAAAAACATAATGGGCAGTGGAACAATCATCGGTACCAGCAGCAGGACAACCAGCAGAACAATATCTTCACCGGCGATATTACCGAATAACCGGAAGGTCAGAGACAAAGGCCGTGACAGATGACTGATGAGCTCGATAGGCAGCATCAGTGGGATCAGCCACCAGACCGGGCCCAGAAACTGTTTTATATACTTGAAGCCATGGGTAATGATACCGACGACGTGTGTGGAGAAGAATACAACAAGAGCCATCGCCAGGTTTGTATTGATGTTGGCTGTTGGTGATTCGAAACCGGGTATGATGCCAATCAGATTGGATGTCAGAATGAAAAGTCCGATCGTTGCAATCAGAGGGAAAAATTTCTTCCCATGTTGTCCCATCGTGTCGATGAGCAGTGTATGGAGACCATCTACGATAACTTCCATTACGTTTTGCAACCGACCTGGATAAACTTGAAGACGCCGGGTGGCCAGAAATGAAAGTACGGACAGCAGAAGAACGACAAACAAAGTGCTGAAAACGATGGTCATATTAACGCCCTTATCTTGCAGCCAAGTTGTGTGAAAGAATAATAGGGGTTCCATTTGTCTCTAATTAACCTCCTCAATAAAGTTTTTTTTTGCCAGGGCAGTGATCATTGTAAAAACAATGTTGATGACTACCACGGAAAGTCCAATAATCAGGCCGATAACATTAACCGTATGGGCGGAAATCAGAAAAAATAAAACGACAGCGGTCAATGCAAGGCGAATATAATATTTGATCATAGTCGGGCGTTTGACATTGCTGGAAGGATTTCTAAAAAGACCTCTTAACCCAAATTCCATTCCATAGAAATTGAGGATGCTGATAAAGCCGCCCAGAAGAACGCCTAAATAAAATTTTGTCGGTGCAAAAAGAAATGAAGGGATGAAAAGGATTGCCAGAATGATCCAGTTGGCAATTTCAAGTTTTCTTTGGAGCGGGTCTTTGGCGATGAGGTTCACTTTTCAAACTCTTAATGATGGATTCTTCATCCCTGAAATTTTTTTGTATTAAAACATATATGTTACGAAATCCGGCTGAAATCCCAATCAATAAAAAAACAATGGTGAATACATGGCCGGAGTCAAATTTCCGATCTAAGTAACTTCCTAAAAGGAGGCAACCAAAAATGGCCAGAACCATTGCGATTCCAATACTACTGGCATAGGCCATCTGGATACTCAATTTTTTGGTTTCGTTATCCATTTAGTGATGCGTTCCTTAACATGTGTGATACGCAAAGTCAATCAAAAACATGACTGCCGTTCATTTCTTATTTAACGGAAGATCATTATTTTTTTACCAGTCGATTATCTTTTTAAGACAAGGAGTTAAGCCTTATTTTCGATTAGTCCAGCCTTTTAAGACAAACGGATAAAATGTCCTACCGTATCGATTATTAATTGTCAATGAACCGGTTACAGAATTTTTAATGTTTCCGCCAGAGCGGACAGGGTCTGATCCATGTCTTTATCTGTATGTGCAAAAGATAAGAACCCCGCTTCAAATTGCGACGGCGCCAGCCAAATTCCCTTTTCAAGCATGCCATGAAAGAATCGTGCGTAAAGGTTGGTATCCGATTGCAAGGCACTGGTCAGATCATGAACAGGTCCTTGCTGAAAAAAAATGGTGAACATCGAAAAAATGTTGTTGATGCAGACAGCAATTCCCTGCCGGGCAAACAATTTTTCTGTCTCCCGGCATAGATCAGTTGCCTGCTTCGTCAGCGATGCGAAGGAATCGGTTTTTGTTTTGAGAATCTGGAGTGTAGCAATCCCTGCGCTCATAGCCAAAGGGTTGCCGGAAAGCGTTCCGGCCTGATAAACGTCTCCCAGGGGGGCAAGTTTTTCCATGATTTCTTTTTTTCCGCCCAACGCTCCCACCGGCATGCCGCCGCCGATGATCTTGCCAAGGCAGGTCAGATCGGGCGTAATACCGATGAGGTTTTGGCAGCCTCCGAAAGTAAAACGGAATCCCGTGATGACTTCGTCAAAAATCAGCACGATGCCGTTTTTTGCCGTCAGCTCCCGCAATTTTTTCAAGAAGCCTTCTTGCGGTAGAACAACACCCATGTTGCCTGCGACCGGCTCCACAATAATAGCTGCCAGTTCTGATGCGTAACGCTCAATTGCTTTGGTCAGGGCATTCATATCATTGTAGGGTAGGCTCAACGTGCTTCTGGCTAGCGCTTCGGGAATTCCCGGTGAGCCGGGAATTCCGAGAGTCGTAACGCCGGAACCGGCCTTGATTAAAAGAGAATCGGCATGACCATGGTAGCAGCCGTCAAATTTAATGATCATATTTCTGCCGGTGTAACCGCGGGCTAGACGAATCGCTGTCATGGTGGCTTCCGTCCCGGAACTGGTCATCCGGACTCGTTCAATGGAGGGGATCGCTTCGCAAATCAGTCGGGCCATTTCCGTTTCGGCATCGGTGGGCGCGCCAAAGCTTGTTCCTTTTTGTGCTGTCTGGCAGATGGCGGCAATGACCTCCGGACGGGCGTGTCCCAAAATCATTGGTCCCCAGGAAAGAACGTAGTCGATGTATTCTTTTCCTTTGGAATCGTAAATCTTGCTACCCTGAGCGTGGCTCACAAAAACAGGGTCGCCACCAACCGATTTCCATGCGCGCACAGGTGAATTTACGCCGCCGGCGATAACCCCACTTGCCGCGGCAAATTGATCTTCAGTTTTTTGGGTCATTAAAAATACTCCGGAGAAGTTTTTTTGTACTCTTGCAGACTTTCCAGAATGAGAAAATCTTTACTATGAATTAATTGGGACATGGTGGTGATCAAGGGCGAGATGTCGTCATCCTGTGTGTGCAGCATTGTAAAGAGATTATACTTATTTTGAAAAGCCGGTTTTCTTTCGTAACAATGAGAAATGTATGAAAGTGAGGCGAGCATACGTCCGGCATTTTCTACTGCGTCCGGCGGCACGGACCACATTACCAGCGCATTTTTCTGAAAGCCGGCTCTCTGATGACGTAAAATTGCACCGAACTTTCTCAGAATGCCATTATCGGAAAGTTTTTTTAAAAGGCTGATCAATTGTGCAGTAGTAAGGCCGCAGGCGTCGGCAATTGCTGCAAAAGGCCTATCGGTCAGTGGCATATCGCGTTGAAGGATTCGTGCGGCTCTTTTTTCCGGTATCGTGAAAGTGTTCATGGCATTTCTTTTTATCCTTCTTGAATAATAAAATCAAGATAAGCATTGAAGTCAATATTTTTGTAAATATTTCTTGACAATCGCTTTATTGATCGTTAGAAATAGTCATAAATGACCGGTAGTCGTCAAAATTTTTCGGAAGGGAGGTTTTAAAAATTATACACTTGACGGTTCTGGTGATTAAATTTGCTACAACAAAAAAATTAGGAGGCTGTAAATGAAAAAGAGTTTAGTTTATTCCTTATTGGCGATGGTGTTGGTGATTGTTTCTGCTCCTTTCGTATTGGCGGCTCCGGAAGCGGCGGCTGCGGCTCCTGCCGGGGCTGTTGATTACACAAAGGCTATCATTATTGGCTGCTCTTTGCTCGCGGCAGGGCTGGCGATTGCTTTTGGAACAATCGGAACTGGAAACGGTATGGGTGCCGGTTTAAATGGCGCAACAAATGCTGTTGGTAGAAATCCTGAAGCTCAGGGCAAAATTCTTCTCACCATGATGGTCGGTCTGGCGATGATTGAATCTCTGGCGATTTACGCGCTGGTTATCGCGCTGATCGTGCTTTATGCCAATCCGCTGCTTAAGTACATTGGCTAATCATTAGTGTTATTATAAGAATAGGGAGGGGGAGCGTACATCGACTTTCTCTCCCTTTTTTAGTTAGATTCAAACAGGACAATCGTAGCGCAGTCATGTTTGTTAGTCTAGCTTATCCCCGAAGCACAGCGTAGGGGGTTAGTGACACCTTTCGTAATCATTCCTCAACAACAACTTTACAACGTAACTCTTTTTTCTGAGCTTGCTGATGTTTGGCGGTAAGTATTTTTTCTTTTGCCCGCCGACTTCGTTTTCTCTTCTGGCGGCGGAGTTTTTCTATTTTTTCTTGTTCGTCCGCGATGAACCCTTTCCGTTGCAGTTCAATTTTATCCAGCAGCAGTCGGCGTGCCAGATGACGGTTTAAGGTCTGAGATCTTTCCCGCTGGCATTTGACTGCAAGACCAGTGGGGATGTGAACGAGGTGAACGCAAGAAGAGGTTTTGTTGACTTTTTGTCCTCCCGGTCCGGAAGAACGGACGAAGGATTCCTCAAAGTCGTTTTCGGAGACGCCAAGCTCCTGCATTCTGGCAGCAAGCGCTTTTTCTTTTTCTGCGGATACCGGCATAATCGGTTCTGAAAAAATTAAGGGATGGAGTAAATTTCGTCGCCGATCAGATGAATCCAGTTCTCCGCAAGGATTTCTCTGGCTTCTTCAAGTTTATCGACACCAATAATAACGATGGTTTCTTTGCCGATACGGTTGATTGTCGTATAAAGATAGAGAATATTAATTTCCGCATTGGCTAGCGGTTTCAAAATGGCGTTGATGCGGCCTGCATGGAGGGGGACTTCGGCGGCCAGCACCGGGGTCACCTCCACGTTGAAATTGAAACTGCTTAAAAGCGCGGCGGCACGATCGGGATCATTGACGACGAGGCGGACGCGGCTGTCATGCTCGATGCTGGCGGCGGATACGGCAATCGTGCCGATATCCTCGGTATCAAGAATGTGCGTCAGTTTGGCAAAAGAACCGGGAACATTACCTAATAAAACGGAAATTTGTTTGACAGCCATAAGTATCCTTCACTCATCTTTAACGTAATCATATCCGGCGGCAAATGCTTTGCGGTTAATGTCCGCAAGGGCTTTTTTTTTGCTGCCCATTATGGTTTCCAGGCTTTTGAGATAAATCTCCGAAGAAACAATACCTGATTTTCTGACGAAGGCGCCCATCATGACGATGTTGGCGACGCGGTTGTTGCCGAGTTCCTGGGCCATATCGGAGCAGGGAATACGGAAAGATTGAATATCCTCGCGGCTGGGGTTCGCATCAACGATTGAGGAATTAATCAAGATGCTTCCGCCGGGCGTTACTCTGTTTTGAAAAGTAAAGAGGGCAGGCAGGTTCATGACCACCAGGTAGTTCGGCTCCGATGCAACAGGCGAGGCAATGTCCTCATCGCTCACGGCCACGGTGCAGTTGGCCGTTCCACCTCTCATTTCTGCGCCGTAAGCGGGCAGATAAGTGACCTGGTAGCCTTTGCTCATCGCGCTTTGGGCCAGACTGGTGCCCATCATCATCACGCCCTGACCGCCGAAGCCCGAAAAGATTGTCTTGATAATCATGGTTTGGCCTCCGCCGGTCTCGAAGCCGGAGCGGTTTTATCTTTAAATACGCCGGGGGGGAAAGTTTTGCTCATGACCTCATCAATCCATTTACAGGAATCAACAGGCGTCATCTTCCAATTGGTGGGGCACAACGAGAGTACTTCCACCAGTGAAAAACCCAGGCCGTCCATTTGGCACTGAAAAGCTTTCCGGATGGCTTTCTTGGTTTTGTTCACGCCTGCCGGAGAACTGACCGAACATCTTTCCAGATAGGTTGTGCCGTCCAACTGAGAAAAGATTTCGCTGACCTTTACCGGATACCCGTCCAAAGCTTCTTTGCGGCCGGCAGGACAGGTTGTTGCTTTCTGATTCAACATGGTGGTCGGGGCCATCTGCCCACCGGTCATGCCATAGACCGCATTATTGATGAAGATGACACTGATGTTTTCACCGCGGTTGGCGGCGTGAAAACTTTCGGCAATGCCGATGGCGGCAAGGTCTCCGTCCCCCTGATAGGAAAAAACGACGCGGTCGGGAAGACAGCGTTTGATGGCGGTTGCCATGGCCGGGCCGCGTCCGTGGAGCGCTTCAATCATATCCACGTCAAAGTAATTATAAGCCAGTACGGCACATCCCGCCGGAGGAACGCCGATGGTGATGCCGCGAATGCCCATTTCATCGATCACTTCGGCGACAAGCCGGTGTACGATACTGTGGCCGCAGCCGGGGCAATAGTGAAAAATGTTTTCTTTTAAGCTTTCGGGATGTTTAAAAACGATCTTGGCCATGTGTTCCTAATCCTTGTCGATCAATAATCATTTTTTGCGTAGATCTTGGCGACGACATTGGCCAGTTCTGAAGGTGTTGGCACGGCGCCGCCCGGACGTCCATGAAATTTAATATTGGCATAACCCTGAAGCGCCAGGCGAACGTCTTCAAGCATCTGACCGGTGCTCATTTCAAAAACCAGATAATTTTTGACGCTTTCTGACAGCGTCCGCAATTTCAGTTCCGGGAAAGGCCAAAGCGTAATCGGACGCAGAAGACCGATTTTCATGCCCTGACTGCGTAATCTTTTAATGGCCCCCTTGGCAATGCGGGCAGCGGTTCCATAGGCAACGATAACCAGTTCCGCATCATCCAATAGATGTTCTTCGAAGCGGATTTCGTTTTGTGCAATCACCTGATACTTCCGGGCCAGTTTCCAGTTGTGTGCTTCACTGTCCACCGGGTCCAGAAGAAGGCCCCGGATGAATTTACTTTTTCCCGCACCCGCGCCGCGCAGCATGAATTTTTCAGGATATTGGCGAGGAATCGGTTTTTTGAAGATGACCGGTTCCATCATCTGGCCCATCATACCGTCGGCCAGGATCATGACCGGTGTGCGATATTTATCGGCCAGATCAAAACCATCCATGGTTAAATCCGCCAGTTCCTGGCCGCTTGCCGGCGCCAGAACGATCGTGCGATAGTCGCCGTGCCCCCCCCCGCGTGTGGCTTGAAAATAATCGCCCTGCGATGGAAGAATATTGCCTAAACCCGGCCCGCCGCGCATGATATTAACGATAATTCCGGGAAGCTCCTGAGCGGCCATGGAAGAAATACCTTCCTGCTTCAAAGAAATCCCGGGACCGGAGGAGGACGTCATGACCCGGAAGCCGGTGGCGGAAGCGCCCGCGATCATATTGATGGCGGCAATTTCACTTTCCGACTGAATGAACACACCTCCATCGGCGTTTCTCATGTGCTCGGCCATATACTCAGTCAGTTCGTTCTGAGGGGTAATCGGATAACCGGCATAGAAGCGGCATCCCGCGCGAATCGCGGCTTCGCCGATCACATTATTTCCTGACATCAATACTTTATTCACGGTAAACCTCAATGGCTACTTCCGGACACATCGTGGCGCAAATCGCGCAGCCGTTACATTCCTTCGTTTCGTCGACGCATACGGGATGATACCCTTGAACATTGTATTCTTTGGACGGCATGATGTGACCTTTCGGGCAGAAATGAAGACAGAGCTGACACTCCTTGCAAAGTTCCTTTTTAATCTTGATATATCCTTTCACAACCTGTCCCCAGATCAGTTATTGCCTGTTAATCTATTCCTTGCGGCGGATGCTATCTTGCGCATAATGTTCATAATGTCAAGAATTTTTAGATACCCATTCGCGTCATGGGGAAAAGATCATCAAATCTTGCTGATTTGAAAACCTTCGAGCTTAAAGGCCACCGATCGCTGCATTAAATCAATGGAAATAACGAAAAGTTCTTTTTCCAGATCGCTTTTAATTACCGTTCCCTCAATGCCGGCAAACGGGCCGTCCATAATCCGCACCGGTTCTCCGGCTTTCGGATACTGCAGGGAGAACATTTCCACTTTTTTATCCATGATCCGTTGGATAGCGATAATTTTTGCATCCGGGACCGGCAGAGGTTCCGTATTTTCCTTTTTTCCCAGAATTCGGACAACGCCTGCTGTTTTAAGAATGGTCAGTTTTGTTTCGTTGTCCAAAGAGGCTTCGACAAAAAGATAACCGGGAAAAAGCGGCACGGATATCTTTTTTTTACGGTCTTTTCGCTTGCTCCAAACTTCCATCTCCGGTAAAAATGCCTTCAGATATTTTTGAGTGAGACCGGTGAAGGCTTTATATTCGTGACGGCTTTTTGTATGAACGGCATACCAGGGCATGGCCAAGCACCAACTTTTGATTTGTTGAGAATCAATCCAGTAAAAATTTGAAGTTATTTATAATAGGTATAGCGTTTTTGCAATGGAGAAAAAATGAGCGTGATCCAGCTTAATGGTTTACAACTGACCCTGGATGAAAAAGAAGAATGCCTGGTGGCAAAGGCTGCTGATGCATTGGGTATTCCGGTTGCCGGCATTGTCTCCTGGGTCATCATCAAAAAGGCTCTGGATGCCCGGCGCAACAGACCTCCCCACTTTGTTTACGCGATCAAAATAAGTTTGGCGGACAATGTGGTGCTGCCGGAAACACTGCCGGAAGGCATACAAATTAAACTGTTTAATAATGAACCGGCCATCGACCCGTCATTAACCAGGGCATCGAGAACTTCATCAAGAAAACATCCAGTTTTAGTCATCGGCGGTGGCCCTGCCGGTCTTTTTGCCGCGTATATGCTTGCTGTTCGGGGAGTATCCGTCTTGCTGCTGGAGAGGGGGCGACCCATCGATGAGCGCCATAAGGATGTGCGAGACTTCTGGGAGAAAGGCTTGCTGAAACCGGAAAGCAACGTTCTTTTCGGCGAAGGAGGCGCCGGAACTTTCTCCGACGGGAAATTAACCAGCCGGACAAAAAATCCTTATGCCGGTTGGGTAAAAAAAGTGCTCGTGGAAATGGGCGCGCCGCAGACCATCCTGACGGACGCCAAACCTCATATCGGCACGGATGGATTACGCGAAGTCATCATTCATTTAAGGAGAAAACTTATCGAGCTGGGTTGTATCTTTCAATTTGAATCCCGGGTAACGGATTTTATAATCCGTCATGACGCAATCGCAGCAGTGATTGTCAACGGCCGGCGAGAAATAGAAGCAGATCAAGTGATCCTGGCAATCGGCCAGAGCGCTGATGATACCTATCATAAACTGGATGATCGTGGCGTAAAGATGGAGGCTAAGCCTTTTGCGATGGGTTTGCGCGTCGAGCATCCACAGGCACTCATCAACGCGATTCAATATGGCCGGTGGTCGAATCATCCCCATCTGCCACCGGCGGAATATTTTATTACCACTGCTGCAGGCGATCTGAATCGTTCCATTTATACTTTTTGTATGTGTCCGGGAGGGCAGGTGATTGGCTGTAGCGCAATCCCGGGAGTTCTGATTACCAACGGCATGAGCAACCGGCAGCGCAGCGGAGAGTTTGCCAACAGCGCTGTCGTGGCTAATGTAAGGGTGGAGGACTTTGCCGCCGGAGGACCTCTGAGCGGTCTGGCCCTTCGCAGTTCCTGGGAGAGAGAAGCTTTTGTGGCAGGTGGCCGTAACTATTGTGCTCCCGCACAGAAACTTTCAGAATTTATCGAACAAAAATTTTCCGGTGTTGTTGGTCGGACGAGTTTCTTGCCCGGTGTGAAAGCCGCTTGGATTGCAGGCATCCTGCCGGGCTTTGTTGCGGACGCCCTGCGAATCGGGATAAAGCTATTTGATAAAAAAATGCCGGGTTTTATTTCACAGGAGGCTCATTTAATCGGTGTGGAAACTCGAACATCATCGCCGGTGCGCATTTGCCGCGGGGCTGACTCTCAGAGCGAAAATGTCCGGGGACTTTATCCCTGTGGGGAAGGCGCGGGCTATGCCGGAGGGATTATCAGTTCGGCGCTGGACGGCATTAAGGCCGCGCAGAATGTGATTGCGGCAATAGACGGCTGTCCATAATCACATCCACGCCTTTTTTCGATACGGCACGGACGGATAATATTTTTGCATCTTTCAAATCGCGAGTATTCAGATCGCCAACCGCTTCGACACCCTTACCCAAGATCTTGGGTGCTATGACTGTGACCAGTCGATTGACCAGATTGTCTTTCAGTACAGATGTAATTATTTGTGCGCCGCCTTCGATCAAAATCGAAGAAATTTGTCTGACCGCAAGTATCTGCAGCAGTTTTTTTAGATTGACGCGATTTTTTTCATCAGGATCAACGGTGATCAACTCAGCGCCCGCCGCCGCCAGGTTTTGAAAATACGGATTGGAGGCCTTTTGGGTTGTCACGATCAGGGTTGGTGTCTTTGAGAGATTTTGCATAACGTTGGCCTTCGTGGTGACGGCCAGACCGGAATCCACGACAATTCTTAACGGATTACGGCCGCGAACTCTTCTGACGGTCAGCGCAGGGTTGTCTTTGAGGACGGTTCCAATCCCCACTAAGATGGCGTCATGCTCGGCCCGCAGTTGATGAGCGAATTTCAGGGATTCGGGCGAACTGATCCACTGGGATTGGCCGGTTGCCGTCGCAATTCGACCGTCCAGCGTTTGAGCATACTTTACGGTGACAAAAGGCAGTCCTGTCTCCATGAAATGAAAGAAAACTTCGTTGAGATCGCGACATTCATCTTCCAGAACGCCTGTTTGAATTTCAATTCCCGCGCTTTGCAGGCTGTTAATACCTTGACAGGAAACCAGCGGATTGGAATCGACGGTGCCAATCACGACGCGCGCGATTTTATGTTGAATAATCCTATCCGTACAGGGAGGTGTTTTGCCGGAATGACAACAGGGTTCCAGTGTTACGTAAAGGGTTGAACCCGTGACATCTTCCGTTGCGCTTTGAATTGCATTAACTTCGGCATGATTTTCGCCGCAGCATTGATGGTAGCCCTGACCGATGATCTGGTCATTCCTGACTAAAACAGCGCCCACCATCGGATTGGGGCTAGCATATCCCCGACCTTTAGCTGCCAGCTTCAAAGCCAGCCTCATATAGTGTTCATCATTCATAAGAAATTTATTATCTCAATGGCCAAACCAATGCAATAAAATTTACGATTGGAATCACAATAAGTTTATTGACTTCTGAAGAAAAAATGAGTAAAGACCAACTTAAAGCTTGAAAAGGGCAAACCACCTGAAAAGGTGGCACGCAAAGTTACTGGCCTAAGTCTTTAAGGGATAGGGCGGCAGGACTGCCGGAACAGCTTGAAATAATTCCAGCACTCCTAAAAATCCCATTAAAAAATAAGTTCAATAACTTACAAGGATTTGTCATGATTTTAAATATTTTTGCCTTCATTGTCGGCGCCGCCATCGGCAGTTTTATCAATGTCTGTATTTTCCGTATCCCGGCTGAGTCATCCATTATCAAGCCTTCTTCCCAGTGCCCTTCCTGTCACCATCCGATTCGTTTTTATGATAATATTCCGATTCTCAGTTTTATCCTTTTGCGTGCCCGGTGCCGGGATTGCGGTGAAAAGATTTCCTGGCGATACCCGCTTATTGAATTGATTACCGCCCTCCTGGCCCTGCTGCTGTTTATGAAATTCGGCTTGACGCTCAATTTTCTGGTTTTTTTCATTTTCGCCACCGTTTTGATTGTTATCAGCTTCATTGATCTGGATCATCAGATTATTCCTGATATTTTATCGCTACCCGGCATCCCCATTTTTTTTCTGGCGGCTGTTTTTATCGTGAAGGTTCCCTGGCATGAAGCGCTGATCGGTTTATTTGTCGGCGGCGGCGTGCTTTTTCTTATTGCATTGATTTATGAATTCATAACCAAGCGGGAGGGTATGGGCGGTGGTGACATCAAACTTCTGGCGATGATCGGTGGTTTTCTGGGATGGAAATCATTGATATTTGTCCTGCTGTTCAGCTCGTTAGCCGGAGCGATCGTCGGGATTACAGCCATGATGATCAAGAAACAGGACATGAAATACGCCGTACCTTTCGGGCCTTTTTTATCACTGGCGGCGATTGCCTATATTTTCTGGGGTGATATTTTTATGAGATTCCTGTTTTTGCAATAGAGCGATAACAGGTGAAAAATACCGTTCATATGTGTAAATTACCAAATACTTGTTGAATATTTAGGTATAGTAAAAATTGACGAAGTATATTTTAAAACGTAAGATACTAATATTTAAATGATATTATTAGTTTACCCGCTGAAGCAATTTGATGTTTGGCATATCATTTGCTTTGATAACCGTGGTTAATAAGAGAATTTTTAAGGTGAGGTGATGCGAAAAAAAACGGTTAACGGTTTTACGTTGATTGAAGTAATGATTGTAATCTCCATTCTGGGGATCTTGTTAGCCATTGCAACGCCAAATTTCATGGCGTACCGGGATAATACCAATTTGAAGGAAGCGGCAAGGAATGTCTCGTCTGAAATTCAATTGTGCAAACAAATGGCCATTGCGGGGGGCGTCCGTTATGCAGTCTCGTTTATTTCAGGAAGTCATAATTTCTGGATTTTTAAAGAAACGAGTCCCTCTTCCGGAGCCTATAGTTGGTATGCCACGAAAGCAATCCACGACAGTAATGCGGTTACGGTTTTCGGGACACCCAGTTTTATGCCGGGCGGCGTTTCCTATGTTACGCTGTATCCCAGAGGAACCGGTACAAACGGTAATGTTAAATTAATACACAATACACGATTGTCGGAGGCAACAATTACGTCGAATCTTATGGGCAGGGTGAAAGTAGCCTATGTGCTTAAATAGTAAAGGTATCACGATTGTCGAATGCATGATTGCCGTGTTTTTAACGGCCATCGCTGTTCTTTCCCTAATGCCGATGCAGGATATGGCTTTGCGAACATCATCACGTTCCGATTTGTTGGGAAGGGCACAGGGCATTCTTCAGACGGAGCTGGAATCGCAGGAGCAGAAAATCATGAAAACATTATCCAGCGCTGGTGTCGCCCTGGGCACCACAACAAAAAATGTCACCGTCAGCGGATTATCCGGGATTGAAGGGGATGCCAATTTTACCGTTGTGACGACCATCAGTTTAAATGGCGCAGCAACCAATTCCTGGATTGTCAATGCGACAGTGACCTGGACGGCGAACCCAACAGGGATTACCAACAGTTTAATCGCCACACAGCAGGCGGGTTTTCAGTTATAGCTGGAATGGACAAAGTGAACATGAGATATAAAGGTTTTACTCTGGTAGAAGTCTTAATAGCCATGGCCGTGGGAGCCATCATTATGGCTGCAATCTATGGATTAATGACGACAGCCCAGAAAACATCAACCAGTCTGGATCGCAAAGTCATAGCCCAGCAGGATACGCGGGCCGTTCTTGACCTGATGGCTATGGAAATCCGTATGGCATCTTATAATCCTTCATACGCCAACACTGTATGGGGAAATTCATCTCTTGCATGCGTACCAAGCGTGACGATTTCTCCAATATCTAACAAAGGAATTAAAATAGCTACACCAAACCAACTGGCGGCGGCCATGGACTTGGATGGTTCTGGAACGATCGGCGATGTCAGCAATGAATACATCGTCTATTCATACGACGGGGCATCCACATTAACGCGAAGCGTCAGCTGTGCTTCTTCAGATATCATAGGAGGCAGCGCCCCCTTTTCAAAGATCCGCAACGCGGCGGCGGGCGTTTCTCTCTTTCAGTATTTTGATAAAGATGACAATCCGACGGCAAATATTCCGGACATACGAAGGATCGTGATTACCATCGCATCCGAAACGTCGGAAATTAATCTCAATACCAAACAGCCCAATAAACTGGTTTATTCAACCAGTGTCGTAGTGAGGAATCATGCAATCAGCCCTTAAGATATTTTCTGTTCGGCGGAAGTCCGAAAAAGGCTTTGTTCTGATTGTCGCCCTGATTGCTATCATTATTATCATGGCACTGGGATTTTTTATTCTAACCACGACCACACAGGACATTCGCATCAGCGCCCGGTTGGTCGGCGAACGCAAGGCATTTTCCGCCGCGGAGTCAGGCGTCCATGAAGTATGCCGGCTATTGAATCCCGCGTCGCCGGTGGCCATTCCCTGGATGTCCATTGACCCCGCGAACGATCCCAATCTTCAATACCGCGCCGATGTCCCTGTGCGCAACGGGGATATGCCCACCA
>CAZOPH010000022.1:18782-20014 GCA_964581635.1 uncultured Smithella sp. | reverse complement strand
GAGACATCCTGACTTTCCATAAGCATTTGATTGCCGACCAGGCACAACTTGCCGTCAACATAACCCCGGGCGCCCAGGCCGGACAACGCGAGAAAATTTTCGGCCGGGGCCGGTATGATCTGATCGTTTTGCGCCCGTTGTAAAATAGCCTGCGCCAGCGGATGCTCCGATGTTTTTTCCAGCGCGGCGGCCACAGTCAGAACTTGACGTTCGCCGAATCCTGCGGTGGAAATAACATCGGTTACTTCCGGTTGCCCGCGTGTCAGCGTGCCGGTTTTATCAAAAACAACAACCGTGAGCCTATGGATTTTTTCCAGCGCTTCTCCGCCTTTGATCAGAATGCCGCTTTGCGCGCCCAGTCCCGTACCGACCATAATGGCCGTGGGCGTGGCCAGTCCCAGCGCGCAGGGACAGGCGATGACCAGCACCGAAACAAAATTGATCAGAGCCCGGCTGAAGCTCGCATCATCGGGCAGGAAATACCAGACGGCAAACGTGACAAAAGCAATAACAAATACGATGGGAACAAAGACAGAGGCCACCTTGTCCGCCAGGCGCTGGATCGGCGCTTTGGAACCCTGCGCCTCTTCCACCATCCGGATGATGTGCGCCAGCATGGTATCCGAGCCCACACCGGTGGCGCTCATTGTGAAGCTTCCCGATTTATTCATCGTGGCGGCAAACACCTTTTGACCGGCCTCTTTCGCCACCGGCATGCTCTCGCCGGTCAGCATGGATTCATCCAGGGTCGATTGACCATTCAAGACCGTGCCATCCACGGGAACTTTTTCCCCCGGCTTGACCAGAATAACATCACCGATCTGCAGTGCATCCACGGCAATCTCAACTTCAGCCCCGTCTTGCAAGACATGCGCGGTTTTGGGCTTAAGGCCCAGCAGTTTCTTGATCGCACCAGAAGTCTTTCCCTTGGCCCGGGCCTCCAAAAGCCTTCCCAAGAGAATCAGGGTAATGATCATCGCCGCGCCGTCGTAATAGACATGAGGCGCCACACCTGCACTTTCAAAGAAATACGGGAAAAAGGTGGCGGCCGCTGAATAGGCATACGCCGAAAAAGCGCCAACAGCGACCAGCGTATTCATATCGGATGTTTTTTGCTTTGCGGCTTTGTAGGCGCCGATAAAAAAACGGCTCCCGACCCAGAACACGGCGGGCGCGGTCAGCACAAACATCGCGATCAGCATGGCCTGACGGGGAATGAAGTGCAAAAAGCC
>CAZOPH010000022.1:16079-18682 GCA_964581635.1 uncultured Smithella sp. | reverse complement strand
GTAACCCGCCTTTTGAATCGCCGCAGCAACCACTTTCTCATCCACAGGCTTTACTTCCTCATAGGTCGCAACACCTGTCTTCAAATCGACCTGGACATTTTGAATTCCGTCCAGAGCGCCAAGCGCCTTGGTGACCGCCATCACGCAATGCTGACAACTCATACCTGTAATTTTGATACTTTTCATGAATAGCCTCCTGGTGAAAATCGCATTTTTCTTAAGATAATGGTCTTTGATTTAATAGCAAGCCCCAAGCCATATTTTACTGTACGCTTGTTACCCGGCGATACTTATATCATGCTTGATTAAATATTAATATTCTGTATGATTATTCAACAAAGGAATGTCTATGATCATACGCTGCTGGGGGGCTAGAGGCTCCATCCCTGTTTCCGGAAAAAATTATTTGCGCTATGGCGGCAATACGACCTGTCTGGAAATTCGTAACAATCGGAATGATATTTTGTTAGTCGATGCCGGATCGGGAATACGCGAAGCGGGCAATGCCTTTCTGGCCGAAGGTCGGCAGAATTTCACGCTGCTCCTGACGCACGCTCACTGGGATCACATCATGGGGTTCCCTTTTTTCAAACCGCTTTATTTTGAAAAAACCAATTTAAAGGTCTGGGGTTGTGCGTTCGCCCGGGATTCCATCAAGGAAATGCTGGCGCGGGTTATGTCCGCACCCTACTTCCCGATCAACTTCGATGACATTCACGCCAATGTCACCTACGACGACTTATGCAACGGTGTCTATCAAATGGGCGATATGACAGTCACACCGATTGCGCTCAGTCACCCGAACCAGGGAACGGGCTACAAATTCTCGGAGGCCGGCAAGTGCTTCGTTTTTCTGACCGACAACGAACTTGGATTCCGGCACGAAGGCGGGCTTGTATATGAAGACTACCGGGAATTCTGCCGCGGCGCCGATCTGCTGATTCATGACGCTGAATATCAGGACGAAGAATACCCGAGAAGACAGGGATGGGGACATTCCACCATCGAGCAGGCGACAAGACTCGCGCTGGACGCCGGCGTCAAAAAGCTGGGGCTTTTCCACCACAACCAGGACCGCCTCGATGCTGAACTTGACGACATCGTCTCCTCGTGTCATCGCATGATCATCGAGCGGAAAAGTACCCTGGAATGTTTTGCCGTTCATCAAACCATGGAACTGACTCTGTAAGTTTCATCGTAAACCGCTCGACCAAAACGACAACCGGAGGTCATGTTATGCTGATTCTTCTGCACCTGTCCCTGATGATTACTGCTACCTTGTGTTTTGCCGCGGGTGTTGGCATGGCCATGTTTGGGCGAAAAAAGAAATTCTGGTTAAAATGGCATAAAAGTTTCAATACAGCAGGCTTTTGCTTACTCGTCATCGGGGTGGCGATGGCTTTTGCCAATGTGGCGGCGTCCGGCGGCCATCACCTGGCGACTCCGCACCACTGGCTTGGATCGTCCGCTTTTATCCTGACAGGCCTCACGGTATTTTTTGGTTTTTATTCCTTCAAAGCCGCAAACAAAACAGCCGCGCGCGCAACGCACAGATGGACAGGCAGGCTTTCAGGGCTCTCCATTGTGTCCGCGCTTGCCCTGGGTTTATTCATGATCGGTATCCTTTAAAATGTTTCTTCCGACAACTTCCGATGAAATGAAAAAAAGAGACTGGAATCGGCTTGATGTTATTCTGGTCACGGGCGACGCGTATATCGACAGCCCGCATATCGGTGTGGCGATCATCGGCCATCTGCTGGCTTCTGCCGGCTATCGTGTAGGCATTATCCCGCAGCCCGATATCCAAAGCGATGCTGATATTCGCCGGTTGGGTGAACCGCGATTATTCTGGGGCATCACCGGCGGCTGCATGGATTCCATGGTGGCCAATTACACGGCGACCAGAAAAAAGAGGCGAGACGATGATCTGACGCCCGGTGGGAAAAATAACCGCCGTCCCGATCGTGCTTGCGTCGTCTATGCCAATCTCATCCGGCAGTATTTTAAAAATACAAAACCGCTTGTTCTGGGCGGTGTTGAGGCAAGCCTCCGCCGCATCGCTCATTACGATTACTGGTCGGATTCTATCCGCCGCTCGGTTCTGTTTGACGCGCGCGCCGATATTCTGGCTTACGGCATGGCGGAACGGGCCATCGTCGAAATCGCACGACGTCTCGCGGCGGGAAACGATCTGAAGAACATTCGCGGAACATGCACCATTGAAAGCGAGCCGTCGCCGGGTTACCTGGAACTGCCTTCATACGAAAAGGTCGCCGCCGGTAAAAAAGCATTCACGGACATGTTTAAAATTTTCTGTTCCAACAATGACCCAATCACCGCATCCGGCCTTTATCAGCAGCACGGCAACCGCTACCTGATTCATCATCCCCCTGCTGCACATTTGTCGATTGCAGAACTCGACGCGATTTACGCGATGGATTTTTCACGCCGTGTGCATCCTTTTTATGAAAATCAGGGCAAGATCCGCGCCATGGACACCATTTCTTTCTCGCTGACCACGCACCGGGGTTGTTTCGGAGGATGCCATTTCTGTTCCATTGCTTTACATGAGGGCCGCACGATTCTCAGCCGCAGCGAAGCCT
>CAZOPH010000022.1:5507-15979 GCA_964581635.1 uncultured Smithella sp. | reverse complement strand
AGCGCTGGTTCAGTTTAAAAACCTTTTTGAAAAGATGAATATCGAAACCGGGCAGAAACAATTTCTGACTTACTATTTTATCGCCGCTCATCCGGGCTGCACCGAAGAAGACATGCGGAAGTTGAAATCCTTTGCCTCACGCGAATTGCACACGACGCCGCAACAGGTGCAGATTTTCACACCGCTTCCCTCCACTACCTCAGCACTGATGTATTGGACAGGAGTCGATCCGGCAACCGGCAGAAAGGTTTATGTGGAAAAAGATGTGCGAAAAAAACAGAGGCAGAAAGATATTGTCACCTCCGACCGTAAACGGTTAGGTGAGAGATACAAGGTGGCACCAAGATAGCGTTTTCTTTACATGAGATAAAAAGATCGACTTAAAAATAGTTTTTCTTTAATCTTTGAAAGCAATATTTAGTAAAAAATCTATGCAAAGATTAACCTTTGATCAGGGTACCAAGGTGGTAATGTGAAGATTCCACACCTGAAAATCCCCGTGCCTGTGGACACGCGCAACCAATCAAGGTTGCCGCAGAAAAACGTTTTGATCAAATCCGTCCGTACTTATCTTCCAGCCTTTCAATGTCATCTTCACCAAAGTAAGTGCCTGTCTGGACTTCGATGATAACCAGATTTCCGGTAGAAATATTTTCGAGACGGTGGGCCGCTCCTTGAGGGATATCAACCGCAATACCCTGTCTCAGGGCAATGACTGTTCCATCGATGGTCGCGTACCCTTCACCTGCAACGGCATACCAGTGTTCTGAACGCTTTTTATGACGCTGAAGGCTCAAACAGCCACCCTTCTCAACCACAATTCTTTTGACCTTATAATCAGGCGCATCAGACAACACCTGGTAGTAACCCCATGGTCGAATATTTTTTTCTTTCATTGATTTCCAATCACCAAACTTTTGTCAATTTGGCTATCACACAATTAGATAAAAGAAAAGCTGTCCTTCATCATTAAGCCTTCTATCTTTTATCTTGATCCTTAAGAGTTGGTCCTTGAAAATTTTAACCTTGTTTTCCCGTCTCGCATTCAGGACTGCGATGTGATAAATCATTGTCGGAAACAAATTATGACGATACAATATTCACTCAAACGGAGCAGGAAAAGGAAGAAAACTATTTCGCTGCAAATAGACCATAACTCGGAAATCACCATTTACGCGCCCTACTATACCCCGGTCAAAGAAATCAATCGCTTTGTAGAGGAAAAACAAAAGTGGATTGACAGGGCCATACGCAAGCAGGCCCTGCTGCCGGTTCAGCCTAAAGAAAAAACCTTTGCGACGGGTGAAATATTTTATTATCTGGGCCAAAGCTATCCCTTGGAAGCCTATTTTGACCCGTTGGAGAACTTGGGCGTTCTCTTCTTGAATAACCGCTTTTTTCTGAACTGCCCCGTAAATATGGAAATGAGGAGACACTACTTTGTTTCCTGGTATAAGAAAAAAGCTCGGCAATATTTAAGTGAGCGGGTTCATTTCTATGAGAACATGCTTAAGTTTGCGTCAGGCGGCATTCGGATAACATCCGCCGAGCGGCGGTGGGGTTCCTGCTCGGAAGATAATCATTTATCCTTCAGCTTCCGCCTGATCATGGCGCCGCCGCAGGTCGTTGATTATGTGGTGGTGCATGAGATGATTCATATCCGGGAAAAAAATCATTCTTCAAAATTCTGGGACTTAGTGATAGGGGTAATTCCGGATTGCAAAACGCACCGGCGCTGGCTTCGCCAACATGAACACCATTTTATTCTTTAAGCGCGGAGTTCGAAAGGACTTAAGACCTATTACTTTATGGATATTATCGAAACGATTGATCTAAAACACCGGCCATTTCTTGTTGAACGCTTCCAGCAGATGCGTTTAAACATATCAGATTACACTTTTGCCAACCTGTATTTGTTCCGTAATGTAAGCCGTTATAAAATACTGACGAAAGATTGCGGCACATTCATTTCTGCCTATAACCGTCAGGATCAGAATTACATCATGCCACTGGATAATCCGCAGGCCTGTTCGCCGGACACACTCAGGTACTTGTTGAATGACTGCAATTTTTTCTTTCCGATTCCTGAAGAATGGATGCCTTTTTTCCCCGAAAATGAATTCTGCATCTCGTCCTGCGACGGCGAGTCGGATTATATTTACCTGACCCAGAACATGGCCTCATTCGCCGGGAAACAATACACGCGACACCGCAATCATCTCAATCAGTTTTTCGGCGCATACCGTCCATCTGCCGAACCTCTTGGTGTGGATAATTCCCAGGATGCTATGACCATTCTGCAACACTGGCAGGAAGAATCCGTAGTGTCTGCAAGCAAAACCGATTTTGCGGTATGCGCGGAGGCTCTGCAAAACTTCTCAGAGCTTGCGCTATGGGGCATAATATATTACATTGAAAACAAACCGGCTGGTTTCATCGTTGGTGAGGCGCTGAACAGCGACATGTTCTGTCTGCATTTTGCCAAAGCCTCCAAAAACTATCACGGCATTTATGAGTTTATGTTCAACGATGCGGCCATCAGATTGCAGTCGCAATATAAATATATGAACCTGGAAGAAGATATGGGCAATAAAAATTTACGGCGCACGAAAAGCTCCTACGGCCCGGAACGGATTCTTAAAAAATATCGTGTCAGCCTCAAGGTTGGAGTTTAATGAGTAACCTGGTGGTCATCACAGATTTACAGGAAGGAGATCAGGGCGTCATTCATTCCATTGAAGGCGGCTCGGCTCTGACCAGCCGCCTGGCCGGCATGGGTATTGTAACCGGAGCAAGGTTTCGCATTGCGCAGGTAAGCGGCGGAATGGTCATTGTTTTAGTGTCGGCAACACGAATTGCTTTAGGAAAAGGCGAAGCCTCGAAAATTATGGTTTACAAAATCGATCCTGCTGATGAGACCTGCCTTCCCCCCGTTGAAAAGGAAATATGTGTCGCCCTCGTCGGGCAACCCAATGTCGGCAAATCCACAGTCTTTAATATTCTGACGGGACTTTCCCAGCATGTCGGCAACTGGCCCGGGAAAACGGTCGAAAAAAAAGAAGGGGTGCACCGCGCCAATGATATTTTGATCCGGATTGTCGATCTGCCCGGTACTTACGGTCTCACATCTTTTTCCGAGGAAGAAAGAGTCACACGCGATTTCATCATTCAAGAAAAGCCGGATCTCGTCGTGCTGGTTATGAACGCTACTGCACTGGAGCGAAGCCTTTATCTTTTATCCGAAGTTTTACTGCTGAATCGACCGGTCATTGTGGCCATTAACATGTTGGATGTTGCCTCGGATCAGGGAACGCAGATCGACACAAAAGCCTTGCAGGATTCTCTAGGCCTGCCGGTTGTTCCCATGGTCGCCAAGCGCAACAGCGGAATTAAAGAACTGGTGGATCAAATCACCGAGCTGGCCTCCTGTGATCAAAATTTTCAACACGCATTGCCCGAAGTTTCCGCTGATCATTTGGAAATTTATCAAAAAATACTGGAAACCATCCGGCCCTATATTCAGACACCTTACACCCCCGAATGGGTGGCTGTTAAACTCATGGAAGGTGACCCGGAAGTTTCCGCCATGGTTGAAAAGCAGGCGCAGCCGTCCGGCTGGAATACGATTCTGACCCTGCTCAGCAAACACGAAGACGCCCTGCATGCCGTGGTCAATGGCCGCTATGATTGGATTGAAAAAATGACCCGGGCGGCCGTCTCCCACTTTAAAATGGGACAGGTCGTCCTGACCGACCGGATTGATCACGTTCTGACCCGTCCGATATTCGGTATTCCGATATTACTCGCCATCATGGCCTTCGTCTTTTTCCTGACCTATTCTATCGGCGTGCCGTTACAAACCTGGCTGGCTGATTTAATTCAGCAATTTATAGTGTTTTGCAAACCTGCCACTAGCGGTTGGCCTGCCTGGCTCCAGGGGCTGCTGCTCAATGGCGTCATCGGCGGCGCCGGCTCCGTGCTCACATTCCTGCCGGTACTGCTGATCTTTTTTGCTATCATGGCCCTGCTGGAAGATGTCGGCTATATGGCGCGTGCCGCCTTTGTGATGGACAGAATCATGCATCTGGTCGGCCTGCACGGTAAAAGTTTCATCCCGATGTGTCTGGGTTTCGGTTGCAACGTTCCCGCTGTCCTCGGCGCCCGTATCATCGAAACGCGCAAGGCGCGGATGATTACGCTGCTTCTGATCCCATTTGTTCCCTGCACCGCCAGACTCGCCGTCTTGACGCTGGTCTCCGCCGCCATTTTCAGAGAAAACGCCTTTTACGTATCGTGGAGCATACTGGCTTTGAACATTCTTGTACTGGGCATTGCCGGCGTATTTGTCAATAAAACCCTCTGGAAACAGGATGCGCCGTTCATCATGGAGCTGCCGATTTATCACCGCCCCGATTTAAAAACGATTTTGATGGTCATTAGATCGCGTACCGTTTCCTTCGTCCGCAAAGCGGGTACTGTTATCCTGGGCGTTTCGCTTTTGATCTGGCTTTTATCTTATTTTCCCACAGGGAATGTGGAAGAAAGCTTGCTGGCTTCCGTGGGCAAATTACTTCAGCCGCTGGGCGTGCCGCTGGGACTGGATTGGAAAATGATCACCGCGTTGCTCACAGGACTTGTTGCCAAAGAAAATGTGGTGGCAACCCTGGGCGTCCTTTATTCAGTCGGCAAAGATGGGCTTTCTCAAACCTTGCCCACCATCATGAGCCAAGAATCGGCCGCGGCGTTTCTGGTGGTAATGATGCTTTTTATTCCCTGCGCCGCAACCATTGCGGTATTACGCAAAGAAATGAACAGCAATAAATGGTTCTATTCCACTCTCGTTATGACGCTGATTGTTTCCTACCTGGGTGGGATTGCGGCATATAATTTTGTCAAGTGGTTGGGGATGTTACCCAATCTCTGATTGCCCACTTTTGGAATCATTCATTATAAGTTTATTATTCCCCTAAGTCTCACCCTTCAATCCCTTACGTACGCGCTTTTCCGCCCATTCGAAATACGTCTCGATGGCGTAAAGGGCTTCCTGTATTTTGGAATAAACGGGGAATCCCGCCTTGCGCAGCGCATTAAAGGTTGAAATTCTGATGCGCTCTGCCTCGAAATCATTTTCCAAAAAGCAGGATAAGACGGGGATCACCGGTTTCTCGATCTGTTCGGCCATTTGCAGGATCGTATCGGCGCTGTTTTTTACATTAAGAAATATCTCCGCATGCATAATGTATTCAACGGAAAAATAGGGAACGATCACATCAATGCCGTCGTCTTCGTTGAGGGCTTTCATGGTGTGCAGCATAACGTTGAGGTCGAAACCGAATGCCCCGAGGTCAACCGGGTTTGTCGTCGAGGTATTGACCCCCATGATCTTTTCACCGATCATTTGCTGCGTGCGCGCACTCAATTCGGGAAGCTCAACCCCCGAGGTAACAGCCAGGTCGCTGAACAGAACCGATACGCCGCCTCCGGCGCCAAGAAAACCTACGCGCCTCCCCCGAGGGAACTTTTTAGCCGTGCCCAGCATCGCCAGATTCATCAGCTCTTCAAAATCATCTACCAGAAGGCCACCATGTTGCAGCACAGCCGCGGACCAGATCGTATAATTGCTTGCCATGGCGCCCGTATGGCTGGCCGCCGCCTTTGATCCCAGTTCCGTCTTGCCGCCTTTCAGAATAATCACGGGCTTTTTAGCCGTCGCCTTCCTAAGCGTTTTGAGAAATTTATCCGTATCCTTGATATCTTCCACATAACAGGCGACGAGACGGATCTTGTCGTCATCTGCCAGATACGCCAGGTAATCTTCCAGCCGAAGATCAATCTGGTTTCCATAGGAGACGACTTTGTTCAGCCAGATTCCTTTTGTTGTCGCCATGGCCACAAAACTGGATGTTATTCCCCCTGATTGTCCCAGGAAGGCGATCGTGCCCGGCTGCTCTTGCGCCTGGGTGAGCCTGAAAGAAAGTTTCGACTCGAAACATTGAACGCCGATGCAGTTGGGGCCGACAATCCGGAGATGCCCTTTCCGGGCTTCCCGGACCAAATCCTTCTCCAATTTCAGATTTCCCGTTTCCCCGAAACCGGAAGTGAAGAAATGAATGAATTTAATCCCTTTGCGGACAGCTGCTCTGACAATCTCAATAGACTGCTCGACAGGCGCGGCAACCAGGGCAAAATCGACTGGCCCTGGAAGGTCATCGATAGATGCATAGGCCTTGACACCGCAAACTTCAGTACGACGCGGATTAACGGGATAGAGGGCGCCGGCAAAACCGTTTGCCTGTAGGATCTGGAAATAGGGTAGCTTCCCTCCGCCAAGATTGTCAGACGCACCGATGACGGCCACGCTTTTGGGATAAAACAACAAATCGAGATTCATTACATTCTTCATTCATGTCTCCAATCGTAAATCGTTGTTCATGGTTATTTCCTGTGTCGTATGGTTCTGATCGCATGGCATGCTTTTCAAAATCGACAGGCCATTATGCGGAAAGAAGGGGTTTGGTTTATCGTGCAGGAGTAAATACCATTCCATTTTAAAAGTTCTTTTGAAAACGAGGGACAGTGCCCAAGTTTTTCTTTTCCTTGCGAACATTTGTCTTTTAACTGGCGCTATCTTACAACTTTGACGAAACGTTGCAAGTAAAAATATAAAAAATGGTAATGGGCAAGATTTTAGAAAAAGTGAAGATTACATGCTGGTCATTTTTTAATAGGCCCTTCTTTATGTCATTTCCCTTTTCCCTTGACAGAATCCTTCCGCCCTTCTATCGTTTCGATCGTCGGTTTTCTCATATGGAGCAAAATGATAAATAGCCGTACCCAGGTATGGCGGGAGGATAAAGAGCATGAGCATGTGCGATAGAAACATCGGCGGCATTGCCAAAAACATCCCCGAGGGCCATCACCATAGCCGCAAAGCGGCCTTCAACCACAAGAGCGGGTTCTATTTCCAGAGATTCTTGCTGATTCTCTTGCTGATCCCCCTGTTGCCCGTTTCCTGTGCAGCCGAAAATCTTACCTGCAACCGCCTGCCCAAGCTGATGGAAGGATTACTGGCCAACCACTACGCGACGAAGAATATGACCGGGGAGATCAACACTCATGCTGTTGACCAGATGATCAAGAAGCTTGACCCCTCAAAAACACTTCTTTATGAATCCGATTTGGGATGGCTAAAACCGGCTCTACACGGCGCATTTACCGACATGCAGGCGGGAAACTGTGCAGTGCTGCAGCAGGTTTACGACATGTTCGTCACGCGGGCGCGGGAGAACGAGGCCATCGTCAAAAAGATTCTGGTGACGGACTACCGGCTCGATGAGACAGTGGAACTGAACGTCAACTGGGACAAGCGCCCTTATGTAAAGACAGCGGCTGAAAAGCATGAACTCTTAAGGAAGGTTGTGCAATTCCAGATCGAAAACGATCTGTTGGCAGGTATCGACCTAGCGGAAGCAAAGAAGCAGCAGATTCACCACTATGAACTGCAGACGATGCGGATAGTCGAGCGCAATCCAGAAAAACTCATTACAAGCGCCGCCAAGGCTTTCGCCCTAGCCTTGGATCCGCACACGAACTATCTGTCCCCCGAAAATCTTGAGGACTTCGAGATTCAGATGCAGCATTCCCTGGAAGGGATCGGGGCCTCCCTCAGCAGCGATAACGGCTTTACCGTCATTGAGGAGTTGATTCCCGGCGGAGGCGCCGAACGCTCGGGCCGACTGAAGTTAAAGGACAAAATCATCGCTGTGGCCCAGGAAGGTGAAAAACCCGTTAGCGTCATCGATATGGACCTGCCCGACATTGTCAAGATGATCCGCGGCAAGAAAGGCACGAAGGTAACCCTGACAATCCTGCGACAGGCAGAACACACCAACCGCTTCGATGTCACGATCACACGTGACAAAATCGACATCAAGGAACAGGCGGCCAAGATCGATTACGAAACACGGATAGTGGGCGGCAGGCAGTACCGCTTCGGCGTGATCGATCTTCCTTCCTTCTACGGCGATGAGAAGGAAAACACATCCTGCTATGAAGACGTGAAAAACCTTCTCGCGGACGCCAAACGCCAGCAGGTCGATGGGATCGTACTGGACCTGTCACGCAACGGAGGGGGGCTGCTCGAGGAGGCGGTGCGCCTTGCCGGGCTTTTTCTGGACAAGGGTGCAATCGTAGCGACCAAAGACAGCAGCGAAAAGGTGACTATTCTTGCCAACGGTGCAGCCGCACCGGGGACGAAGGGCGACAAGCGCAAGATGATTATCTTCCCCGCTGAAGACCCTCGGGCAGTCTATACGGGACCCCTCGTCGTATTGACAAGCCGCCTGAGCGCATCGGCCAGCGAGATCGTAGCAGGTGCTCTCAAAGACTACCGTCGGGCTGTAATCGTCGGATCGGACCATACCTTCGGCAAGGGATCCGTGCAGGCGCTGATGCCACTACCTTTGGATTTGGGCGGCATAACAGTCACCACGGCGCTGTACTTCCTGCCCGGCGGCAAATCTACACAGAAAATAGGTGTGGAAGCAGATGTGCAGCTGCCCATCTGGTTCATTCATGAAGATATTGGTGAAACGGGGCTGGATTACCCCCTACCGGCCCAGTCGATCATGCCTTTCCTCGGTAGGCCGGGAAACGCCGCGCCGCCTTGGAAAGCTGTGGAACAGCCCCTGCTTGCGGAACTGGCAGCAAGATCGAAGGCCCGAGTTGCCAAAGACGCTAAATTCGCCGAGATCATCAAGAATAATAAGGAAGCCGCCGACAAGAAAGGTATGATACGTCTATCCGACTTACGCAAGGAGAGGGAGAAGGAAAACGGCGGCAAGAAGAAGGAAACACTTCCAGAGTTGAAGCAGAAGGTCAGGGATCAGTATGCCCCCTTCGTCAACGAGAGCGTCAACGTTCTCCTCGATATGGTGACGCTGAGTTCAGCCAAGCCTGAGCCGCAGTCACTGCAGGCCAAAGCAGAGATGTAAGGACGTTGAATAAGCCAGTGAAGCGCTTCGGTTCGTATTGATGCAAATGTAAGTTTGGTGTTGACCACGAGGTATCTATGGGATGGAAAAACTGTTTTCTGGTAGCAGTACTGTTGCCGCTCTTGATAGCGTGTGCAGCCATCGGGCAGCAAGGAGAAAGGATGCCGCAGCCAACCGTTTGCTCCGGCATCCCGCAGGAAGAGCCGGTAACGCAAATGCTGACCGTGCGTGGGCATCAACTGGCAGTTACGGAAGCCGGTGATCCCAAGGGTTTTCCCGTGTTTTACGCCCATGGAAACCCGGGGTCTCGCCTGGAATTGGCCCTGCTGGATCAGGATGCCCGCCATTTCGGTTATCGCCTGATTGCCTTCGATCGCCCCGGCATTGGACGCTCGCCTTATATCGAACCATACTTGCTCAAGGATTTTGCCGGAGATCTTGCCGCGGTGGCCGATCTAAAAAAAATCGCCCGCTTCGGCCTGATCGGCTGGTCCAGTGGCGTACCGCCCGTCATCGCGACGAATTACTATTTCCCCCAACGGGTGGCATTCACCTTTGCAGTATCCGGCTATACGGACTTTTCCCGTTTCCCCGATGCAAAAAAGTTTATGGCAGACAAGGGTTTACCCGGCTCAAAATTGGCGGAAAATCACCCCCTGGCATTTAGTTTGACGGTGTGGGGTGTGCGGCGTACCGATCTGCATCGGCCGGATTTCTACCTGCAGGAGGCTCTTGAAAAAATGCCGTACTTCGATCGCCAAATGCTCGATTCCCCTGCCAGTGCCTGCCTGTTCATACGCACACAGCAGGAAGGCTTGCTGCAAGGCAGTGACGGTGCCGTGCAGGATCTTAAGGTGCAGTGGCAATACTGGGGCTTTGAGATGAGTACGGTGAAGAATCCTATTCAGATCGTGCAGGGTGAGGCGGATGCGTTTGTACCGCAAGAGTTTGGCCGCCATCTGGCGGCGAATCTGGCAAATGCAAGACTGCAACTGCTCCCGGGAAAGGGTCATCTGCTGCTCTTTTCTGCAGATTTTCGCCAAGCGATGTTCAGCCGGGCTCGGCAGTTGCAGGAGATGCCTGTCGGAAAATGAATAACGGATATCTTTTGAGTTTGAGGCGCTTCCGGCAAAACTAATTCGTCCCTGCAAAAAATAAAAATGGAATCCTGGAAAAGAAATCTCTACAGTCTCTGGTGCGCGCAATTTATAGCGGCTTTAGGCCTCAATCTGGTCGCCCCCTTCTTGCCCTTTTACCTGCGGGATCTCGGTGTTGCGGGAGACAAGGCTATTAAAATCTGGAGTGGCGTCGCCTATGCCGCTCCGTTTGTTGTTTCCGCCTTCATGCAGCCGCTGTGGGGAATCATGGGCGACCGGTATGGACGCAAGCCAATTATCGTCCGCGCCATGATGGGACTGGCTCTGGCCAATATCCTCATGGGGTTCGCGCAAAATGCGTCACAGTTTGTGGCCTGTCGTT
>CAZOPH010000022.1:0-5407 GCA_964581635.1 uncultured Smithella sp. | reverse complement strand
GCCAATATCCTCATGGGGTTCGCGCAAAATGCGTCACAGTTTGTGGCCTGTCGTTTTCTGCAGGGATGCCTCTCCGGATTTATCGCCCCTTCGCTCGCCCTGATGTCATCATCCTCGCCGCCAGAAAAAACGGGCTACGCTCTGGGAACACTGCAGTCAGCTCTGGTATCCAGCTTGATTGTCGGACCATTTTTAGGCGGCGTGTTCATGCACTTTGCCGGAATACGCCCCATCTTCTTCACGACAGGCGTTTTGTGCGCGATCGGGGCGGCTGTCGTCTATTTTTATGTCCACGAAAATTTTGAACCTGTTGCCGGACCGGGTTTGCTCAAACTTAAAATTAACTTTCATCGGATTGCCCATTCATCCGAACTACGCAGCATGTTTCTTTTATTAGTTCTGATTCAATTCTCCGTCTTTTTTATCGCACCCTTTATCAGCTTGTATGTTGAATACCTGAAGGTTCCGGAGGCATATGTTGGTCTGGTCACCGGTATGGTCTTCGGCGTTGCCGGATTGATGAGCACGATTGCCGCTCCTTTCTGGGGTAACAAATCGGATAAAATGGGGCATAAAAAAGTCCTTAGGATTTCTGCTCTGGGCATGGTCATTTTTTTATTGCCGCAGGCTTTCGTCACGAATGCTTATCAACTGATGTTCCTGCGGGCGGGATTGGGAATTTTTGTTTCCGGCATGTTACCGGTGATCAATTCGATTGTTCGCCACGCTACCGATGAACACGAGCGAGGTGGGATTTACGGTATGTTTCAAAGTGGATATTTATTCGGCAACTTGATCGGCCCTCTAGCCGGTGGCCTGCTCTCTGCGTTCATGGGACTGCGGGTGATTTTCCTGGTCGCTGCTGCCTGTGTTTGCCTGGCGCCGCTCCTGATCAAATCCGTCAAAACCCAACAATGAAACTCCCTGCCGCACGCAACGGGGAATTTAACCCATGGAGATTAAAGAGTTGAGGCCAAGACAGCCGCACCGATCGCGCCATTGACCTGTGCATAAGACGACACCGCGATCTTCACGCCGAGTTTTCTTTCCAGCGCGTCCACAACACCGGCGTTACGCGCGACACCGCCGGTAATCATCACCGGCTCGGCAACCCCAACACGCGCGAGCATGGAGGAAACGCGGGCAGCGATGGATTCATGAATGCCGGCAATGATGTCGGGTCTTTTTTCACCGCAGGCAATCAGCGAAATCACTTCTGATTCCGCAAAAACCGTGCACAAGCTGCTGATTTTTGATGGTAGTTTTGATTGCAGTGACATGGCACCGAATTCATCGAGGTTAACTTCGAGCGCCCGGGCCATCACTTCCAGAAAACGGCCGGTTCCCGCGGCACACTTGTCGTTCATTACAAAATTCCTGACTTTGCCCTTTTCATCAAGCGCTATGGCTTTACTGTCCTGCCCACCGATGTCAATAATTGTTCGAATCTTCGGATTCAGAAGATACGCGCCTGCGGCATGCGCCATGATTTCCGTAAAGGTTTTGTCGGCAAACTTCACCGAATTACGTCCGTAACCCGTGGAAACTATTTTAGCAATGGATGCTCTATCCAGACCGGATTCGGCAAGTAAATCTTGATACACCTTGACACCCGCCGCCTCCGCATTATAGCCGGTGAAAATAATCTTCGTCCCAAGAATTCCCCCGTCTTCTACAATGGCTGCTTTTGCCGTGATGGAACCGATATCAATACCCGCTGTCCGCATTTCTGATCCTTTATGTCTTGATCTTCAGCCTTGGACCTTTAGCCTTTAGCTTTTAACTTTTAATCTCTCACCCCCCGTGGGAGATTTTCCTCTCTTTGATGATTTCCATAAACGCATCGATTCGGGTTGAAATCTGACTCTCGGAAAAACTCCGTTCATCAACCATATCCGCTTCGATCATCAAACACGGAATCCCTCTTTCTTTTTCCACAGCCCTCTGAATATCAAGCTGGCCGAACGAATAGGGTTTGCAGCTGCGGTTGGAATGTAGCACAAATCCATCGACATCATACTTATCGATCATCTCAATAACCATTTTCGCCATTTCATCGACGCCGATATTCAGATAAATTCGCGAGTAGGCCTCAGCCATCGAATCGAGAAACTTACTTTCGTCGATATACTTCATCGATCCGCACCAGGCCGATGTGTAGGTGTCAGCCACAAGGCAGGCGTTGTGTTCGGCAAATTTCTGTGACAGCCATTTCATCCGATACCAGATGGGGAGGTTGTCCCAGAGGAGGCGATACTTTTCTTGCGGAATGGCGCCAATGCCCGTCTGAATCCTTTCCTTCATTTCGGCCAATAAGCCTTGGTAGTAATCAATCGTCTGTTGTGTACCCCGCAGTGTGACGATTAAAGCCAGGTGAAAAAAAGCATCGAAAGCCGTTAAGGGAGAGGGTTTGTTGACCGCCGTATCCAGCACTTCCTGCCACAATTTTTGGCCCTCAAAAGAAATCTTGCCGACTTCCTTCATATGGTCCTGATCCATTTTACGGCCACAGATGTTTTCCAGAAAGAGTATATATTCATTAATCTGCCGCTCGACATACCGTTTTGCCTCTTGGGTATATTCCGTGTGGCAGAAGGGGGTATCGAAAATAAAGAGGGGAACATTGAAATAACGGGCCTGCACTTCATACCATTTAAGAACCGTCCCACAAATGTTGTTGCAGCACACCAGCATGTCCGGTTCCGGGAGACCACCGATAGGGCCGCCGTTGACGGTCGCGCAGGATATATCGGAACGTGCATAGGAACACAGGTCGTTTGAATAGCCCATTGTCTCGGCTTTTTCACATAAATCGACGCCCATCTTGCTCGCGCCGATCATGGCCCCGTGGTTCTCCGGGTAAATGGGAATGATGTCCATGGCAATCAGAGGTTCCACCGGCCCACCGCTGGTAATCCAAGCCACCTTCTTGTTATTCTGCCGGGCTGTTTTGGCGTCTATATAATAAGCCGTCATGATATCTCGCATCTTCTTTTCGGACTTGATTTTCCTTTTATCTTTTTCCAAGTTTGTTTCTGACATGACGTCTCCTTTCAAACCATTTCCAGAAATGCTTCAAAACGTGTTTTCAGCTGTCCTTCAGCGGGGAGGGGGTCATCGATTTCCAGCAGCAGAACCGGAATCCCCGCCTCATCCATATATTTTTTGATGTCGGGATAATCGAACGCATGCGGGTCACAGAATTTGAACAGCAAAAAGATGACGCCCCGGGCGTTTTTCTCCTTTACCAGGCGGACGATGTGCTTGGCACGCCCGTCAAGATCAGTATGTTTTGCCGGGCAAACCACGCGGTTGATGAGCCTCCCTGCGATACGGGCTATGGGATCAGCCCCCTCCTGAACCAGTTCGGTAAAATACCTCGCTCCCGTGCAGAAATCATCCCATACAACGGCGCCGCCGGCTTCTTCGATCATGGGATAGATATCCGAATGGTTGCAGATGCCACCGGCAAGAATAATGCGTTTCAGGGAAGCGTCTGCCCTTTCCTCAACGGCTTTTGCTTTCAATTCCAAAAGCGTTTCGGACAGTAAATCAACCAGAGGTTCCCGGTCCATAATCATGGACGCTCGAACCAGCGTATATAAATCCGAACCCGGCATAAGACGGGGGTGTTGGCTCCGCAGCTCGTAAATGTCCCGTATCGACTTCCGGATGGCATTCGTCGTCGTGATTGCTTTTCGCAAGGCGTTATCGGTAACTTCTACCTGCAGCGTTCGACCGATATCGGTCTGGAATTTTTTCAGAACATCGATCATATAGTCCTGAGCACTTAATGTATTGAGTTTGACGGGCAAAACCAAGTCCAGATGAAACCCGAACGGGATATTCATGCGCCAAATGTCGGACAGCCTTTGAATGGAATCGCAGCTGTGCGGAAAAATCATGCCGTCTAAAAGATCAATCCTCCTCGATAGCCCTTCCTCCAAAATCCCCCGAACGACAGAACAGCAGTAGGATTGGAGATGGGAATCGGCTAGATGGATGTTCTGTTTTGTGCCGAAAAGACGAAAAGGATGCGCGCCTGCCGCCAGAATAATTTCCTCCGGTGTATAGGAGCAGACATAGCCCACCATCTTTTTACCGCTTTTTTCTTTGAGTTTTTGTAGATAAGAATAAGGTTGATCAATAATTTTTCTGAACTCAGCGATTGTGTCCATAGCGCATCCTTCCCTGCCGGTATATAGTATTTATTGTTTCGCCATTTCGTGACGGCAAACTAGCATATTTATAACCAAAAGTCGCAATAATTTACATCCCCTTGTCGGCATAGACGCAGATGATTCACACGAAGGAGATAATGGCAAACATAGCCTGGAAAATTATGAAGCCCTTTATCACAATAGACGTTCTTGCGGCGCACCCCTTCTCCGTAAAAAACGCCAGGTCAAAATGTAGGAAAGAATCCTGCTTTATGTCAACAGTTTGAGAAAAATGGTTGCCAAGGTCAGGTATGAAAAAAATCCGAAAGCGTCGGTAAAGGCTGTCAACAGAATATTGGAACCAAGCGCCGGGTCAAGATTGAGTCTTTTCAGCGCGAGAGGAATCAAGACGCCGACCATCGTGCCCACGAAAACACTGATGATCATGGCCAGACCAATAACGAGTCCCAGAATGGGTATGCCTTTCCAGAAATAGGCAATAACAGCAATAACGATGCCCACGGCAATGCCATTGGTCACTCCCACAGTAATTTGCCGGTAGAGAACGCGCTTGGCGTTTTCAAACGTGATTTCCCCCAAAGCGATGCCGCGAATGATCAGTGCCAAGGTCTGTCCTCCCGCGTTACCACCCAGACCGGCGATGACGGGCATGAAAAAGACCAGAGCAACCATGAGCTTGATGGTATCCTCGAAAAAACCGATGACCAGCACGGAGGTCAGCGCCGTCATAAGATTGAGATAGAGCCATGGAAGACGTTTTTTGACGGAGTCGATGGTTTTGTTAAAAATAGTATCGTCATGGCCCAGGCCGGCAATGCGATAGATGTCCTCAGACGTTTCTTCCTGCACGGTATCCATAATGTCGTCAATCGTGATTCGCCCCAGCAGATGCTGTTCTTTGTCCACAACGCCAATGGAGACAAGATCGTATTTTTTAAAAAGACGCGCCACCTCTTCCTGGTCCATTTCTGCGTTGACGCTGGGAATGTCTTCATCGATGACGTCCAAAATGGACGTGAACCGCTTCATAGTGATCAAGCTCTGCAGGGGGACGGTACCGACCAGCTTGTCTTCTTCATCGACGACAAAAATATTATGGATATTTTCCATGTCGTCTTTGGCGTCCACAACCGCCTGAAACGCATCATTAATCGTTGCCGTTTTTTTGACAGAGACCAGTTCCGACTGCATGATGCCGCCAGCGGTATCATCGGCGTATTTGAGCA
>CAZOPH010000021.1:16585-20106 GCA_964581635.1 uncultured Smithella sp. | reverse complement strand
CCCGAGAAGGTCACGCCGCCGCCGGATGTATCGAAAAAAGGCTTGTCCTTTAAAACCTCTAATACGATGTCATCGACCGACATGTTCCTCCCGACACGGGAGAGCGCTCCTGTGGGACACGTATCGACGCATTGAAAACAAAGGGTGCATTTCAAACGATCAACATAATGGACATTATCTGGGGAGATTGCTTTTGCAGGGCAGATAGCCATGCAGGTACCGCAACCAATACATTCTTTGCGGTCATAGCCGATCTCAACCTTGGCATGCTTGCTTTCGGGATTGTGGCACCAGGAACATGAAAGCGGACATCCTTTAAAAAAGATGACGGATCGTATGCCGGGGCCATCGTCAAGTGAATTTCCCTTGATTTCAAGAATGAGCGGTTTTCTGGCTTCTGGTTCTTCAGCCTGCGCCCTGACCGCTTCTTCATATTGCATATTCTGCCCGTTCTATCAGCTCACGCTGCATGTCCCTGTTCAGGGTCACGAAATATGCATTATAGCCGGAAATTCTAACAATGAGGTTCCGATAGTTATCGGGATGAGCCATCGCGTCACGCAGCATTTCCGACGTTACCACGTTCATTTGCATCTGCATGCCACCCAGATCAAAATAGGTCTTCACATAAGAGAACATATTGTGCACCGTCTTCTCCCGAGTGTCCGATGCTGACGGAACGACCTTGACGTTGAAAGCGATGTTGTTGTTCAGATTTACAGGATCAAGTTGTGCGACATCCCGAATGTTATCGAGTAGATTTTTCGAAGCGAAGGTCTGGGGTGTGAGACCTGGTGTAAAGGGTTTGCCCGCCTGTCTGCCTGAAGGGAGCGCACCGGTCAGGATACCGAAGGCAACATGCTGCGACATCGTCCAGAAACCGGTCGTGTACTTGCCGCCCCGGTAATGCGGCAAGCTGGCGTAATGATCATGAGACCATTGTGTTATGCGGTTGGCCATGGCCACAGCCTCTGCATTGCCTGAGCCGAAAAGCGGAACTTTCTTGCGCACCAGGGCAAGCAGTGCGGGATCGTTTTCAAAATTCGTATCCACCGCGTTTTTTAACGCAGCAAATGTAATTTTCTTTTCATCAAACACGAGTTTCTTGATGGCCATCAGCGAATCGGTGACATCGGCAAGACCGACAATGGCGGTCCCGGAACTATTGTACGTTGCACCTCCCTTGGTCACATCCTTTCCCTTCGTTATGCATCCGTGTATCAGTGAAGAGAGCAGCGGCGTGGGGCGCAGGTACTGGTGGGCTTCAGCGAGCAGATCATTGTATTCGATGGAACGGTCGATAAGAAATTTAAATTGTTCGGCAAAAGCGCTGAAAAAGTCATCAAAACTTTTGAAGTCACCCTTCTCGATCACGCCTGTGTCCGGACCAAGTTTCCAGTCCGTAAGGGGGTGTCGCCCGTTATTAAGCGCCATTTCCAGGGCGGCAACCATGTTCATCATCTGCATATTGGTATGCGCCATGTGTTTGCCCGACAGCGTGGGTTCGACGCATCCCGTTGCCGACCAGTTGTGAATATCCTTGATGTCGTACCCCATGGGAGAGAGCGCTTTAAACATGGCACTGTCATTATGCATCGAAGGCGTTGCCGCGGTAATCAGGTTTACCTCGCAAAGGCGCTTCAGATAAGTGTCACTGTTGATGCCCGGCGTGAAGCGCGCGTTCATATTGGGGTCGCGCAGGCTGAGCATTTCAGTTACTTTAAGAAATATGTAGGTCATATCATTGACCGCGTCCTGGCCCTCGGGCGTGACGCCGCCCAGCGTGATCGCCTGGTCGGACGAACTGCCGCCGAAATAGAAGTTGGCAAGGTCCGGTGTAAGCGGAAAGTGATCGGTGCATCGCATGTAGAAGTGTCCGATCAACTCGACGGCGTCTTTGATGTATTTTGCACGGTCTTCCTGAGAGGTGATTTTTTGCATATCCGCAAGGAAATAGGGCTGAAGCCACTGGTCGAGGCGGCCAAGCGAGAGGCCCGCGTTCATGCTCTCCATGTGGAGCCCAACCCAGGTGATCCACATAGCGTTGACGGCTTCATGGAGATTGCGCGCCGGCTTTTCAACCACCTGCGTGCAGACGAGGGCAAGACTTTCCAGTTCCTTTTTTCGGACGGGATCCGTCTGGGCCGCGGCGTCTTTTATCGCTTGCGCGGCCAGATTCTTCGAGTAGGCTGTGAGGCCTTCCAGGGTGAGAATCATTGCTTCGAGCGTCGCCTTCTTTTCGGCGTTGCCTTGTGTTTCTTTAAGCTCCTCTCTGATTTCCTCGATGATTCCGGATGTACCCAGGCTGAGCATCTTTGGAAAATCCGGGATGGTATGTGAAATGGTTGCCTGCTTCCAGTTGAAATAATACGCATAACGTTCATCAATCTGCATGCACAGGGGGTGGTTATATTTGATCCTAACCCATTCCCGGAAATTGCGACGGACCCAATACGGAAACACCTCGTGGTGCAGAAGGCTTCTTGTCTCTTCCGAGATATCAAAGGGATTATAGGAGCGATAAGGAATGGTGAAAAGCTCGTTCCAGATCAGGCCGCCGCTCCCCTCGGGGTAAACGATACAACCGACCTCTCTGCTGGTGGTTGTTCCGGCGAGCAGATAATCCCCGGCGATGATGGGCAAGCGGTTCTCCATCAGATGTTTGTAGGAAAGGGCTTTGCGGGTTATCGGTTCCCAGGGATGGCCTTTCGCGTCGGTTTCAAAACCATTCTTTTTATGCCATTCGGTGACAAGCCGGGGCAGCTCCGGGCACACTTCCGGCTTTACTGTGAAATGAATATCCAGAAATTTTTTAAGTCGGGGAAAATCATCAAGGCCATATTCCGATAGATAGGGATCAAGAAGGTATTGCACACCGCTGTCGAGTTTTTCGCCTTTGAGTCTAGTGGCATGTCTCGCTTTAAAGCTGTCGCTCAATTCTTTCCGGGCATGGGGTGATTTTTTAACCTCATTTTCTTGAGAGACTATTCTTTCCTTTTCCAGTTGCCGGATTTGCTTTTTGTTCATCAGAATGGATAAGAGGAAAAAGAACAGGTTCAGGTACATCATGCTTCCTTCGACCCGCATTTCGCTTTTCAGCAGCATGAAAATCTGGTCGGATGGCGTAGCCGCAAGAAGTTTTTTAATCTCGGCGTCGGATCTGAAAACAATCGTTACATCCGTCTTTTCCGGGATATTGCCCTGTACAGACACCCTGCCGTCCTTGAACCGAATGGCACATTCCACGGAACGGGATTCGGTTCTCAAGCCCACGGTAAGATCAATCCACCCCTCCGAGGTTTTCAGGTATTGATTACAAGACCGACGGAGATTGAAACTGGCCGCCACGATCCTGAGCAGCATTTTCATAAGCAGGGCGGTTAGGGATTTTCTAGAATTTACGCTGTTATTGACATAAAGAATCATAAAAATATCTCCTTGTAAAATTTGGTTCTGAAGAAGATTACTCTTTAAGTCATCGAAAACTACTTAAATCATTAGCTTGATGGATTACACAGAGG
>CAZOPH010000021.1:0-16485 GCA_964581635.1 uncultured Smithella sp. | reverse complement strand
CTCTTTAAGTCATCGAAAACTACTTAAATCATTAGCTTGATGGATTACACAGAGGTTACAATTTGTCAAGAAAAGATGGATGACGGGGTTACGAGAGCAAATGCGATCTTTCCCCATATGATGGCCACTGTAATCATGCGCCGTTATGCGCCGGGAACACTCACGGTTTTGCTGCTCAATTTGCCCGTTTCGGTTCTATTGCTCCATCAGGCTCTTCAAGAAGGTTATGTGACTTGGCTGACATTTACCTGGGCGGGACCTTTGGTGGTTGTCTGCATCATAATTTTAATCCCGATAATGTTTGCAATTGGTAAGAGGCTGCCGGGATTCAAAAATTAGTTTTCAACCGCCTATCCAACCTTCAACACAATCTTCCCGATATGCCCGGACGATTCCATCAATTCATGAGCTTTTTGCGCTTCGGAAAGCGGGAAAACGGCGGAAATCAGCACGTTCAATTTTTTTGACGCAAAAAGCGGCCAGACATTTTCCAGCAGAGCTTGCGCGATGGCCGCCTTTTCTCCGTCAGAGCGGGGTCGCAGCATTGATCCGGTGAAGGTCAGGTTTTTCGTCAGAATTGGCAAGCAATCCAATTCGACTTTTGCGCCTTGAAGAAAAGCAATTTGCACCAGCCGGCCGTTTCTGGCCAGAAGCTTCAGGTTTTTTGAAATGTAGGAGCCGCCCACAAAATCCAGAATGCAGTCCATGCCCTGTATTCCGACAATGTCGGCAATTTCCTGCGCCCAGTCCTGCACTGAATAATCCAGCACCACATCAGCGCCAAGTTTTTTAACCGCCTTAATCTGTTCGGCGCCGCTCACGGTGGTAAAAACTGTCGCACCAAATGCTTTGGCCAGTTGAATCGCTGTATAGCCGATGCCGCCCGCACCGCCGTGCACCAGAAAATTTTCTCCGGCCTTCAGGCTGCCCCGCTCAAAGACATTCGACCAGACGGTGAAGTAGTTTTCCGGTAGCGCTGCCGCTTCGGCAAGCGTTAGCCCCTGTGGAATTGGCAGGCAATGAGAAGCGGACACCGTGCAGTATTCAGCGTAGCCTCCGCCCGGCGTGAGAGCGCAAACGGCATCGCCAATTTGCCATGGCTCGACGTCATCAGCTTTGGCTGCAATCTTTCCGGCAACTTCCAGCCCCAAAATGGGCGAGGCACCGGGTGGCGGCGGATACGCTCCCATGCGCTGGAAGACATCTGGTCGATTGACGCCCGAGTAAGCAACTTCAATCCGGACTTCGCCTGAGCGCAGTCGTGGCACAGACGCTTGTCCAATCTGCATACAGGAGGCGGCCCCTCCCTGGCCGTGATCGATATACTGCATCAAGTCTTTCATGTCAGCCTCCCATTATTGTCTCAATAAGATACGGTCCCGGTTCTTTAAGCGCCGCCTGAAATTCCGCAATGAACGCTTCCGCCGTCGCGACGGAAGCGGCGGGTACACCCATACCGCGGCTCAGGCTGACCCAGTCGAGCGGTGGTGAATCCAGGCTCATCAATGATTTGGCTGCATTCCCCATGGTTATGTATCCAGCGCGCAGGCATTCCACTTCAAGGATGAAATATTTGCGGTTGGAGCATATGACGGTAATGACCTTTGTTTTTTCACGCGCCTGCGACCAGAGTGCCTGCAGTGTGTACATGGCACTGCCATCGGCCTGAATATCAATCACCTGACGATCCGGCGCGGCAAGCGCAGCGCCCAGCGCCAGAGGCATGCCCATACCGATTGCACCCCCGGTGAGTGTCAGATGGCTGTATGGTTTCAACTGCGGCGAGTAGTCGTAATAGGCCGCGCCCGAGGACACGCCTTCCTCGACCACAATGCAGCCCTCCGGCTGGAGGTCGGCAATCGCCGCGCACATTTTTTGCGAGTTTAAATCGCCGGAAGGCAAGGGCGGCAGTGCCAGACCAGCCAACACCGGACGAAGCTCGTTTTGTCCAACGTCAGATCCCAGCACCGAGGAAAGCTCTTGCAGGACAAAGCCTGCATTCTGCTTATTCGTGTCGATCCTGACACAGGGGGCCTTTTCCGGCAGAAAAGAGGTTGCTCCTCCTTCATAGCCGAAGAAAGCCGTCGGTTCGTTTGTGCCAACCATGACAAAAGCGTCATACTTGGCAAGAAATTTTTGTGCCTGTTCCGGAAAGTAGGGAATGCGTTTTAAGACGGGCAATCCAGCGCCTGCTTCATAATAGGCAGGAAAGGTGATCATCAAAAGGTCGCATTCGGTCTTCGCCTTGATTTGCGCCGCCGCGGCCAGTCCCTGGGGACGAAGCGCCCTTCCGCCCAGAATCAAGGCGGGCTTTTTTGCTTCCTGAATCATCGAGGCGGCATAAAGAAGTATCTCTTCATCCGCAGCAGCGAAAGAAAACTGCGGTCGTGCGATCTCTTCCGTTTTACAGGTTTCGGCCTGGTAGTCCGCGGGAACAATCAGTGTAGAAACCTGGCCGTAAAGCGACTCGGCGATGGCCGATGCGGTATCGGCCGATAAAGTATCCGCCGAGGTGCTTTCCTTTTGCCAGCCGGAAACGGTGTGGGCCAACGACGCAATGTCCATATTCAGAGGCGGATCGTAAGGCCGGATCCACGTGGTATGTTCGCCGATGATATTAAGCACCGGTGTCCGGGCGCGCCGGGCGTTATGGAGATTGGCGATGCCGTTAGCAAATCCCGGTCCCAGATGCAAAACCGTCATGGCCGGTTTTTGCTTGATCCGCCCGTAGCCGTCGGCCGCTCCGGTGCAGACGCCTTCAAAGAGCCCCAGAACAGGCCGCACGCTCTTGACTGTGTCCAGCGCAGCCACAAGAGCCAGTTCCGTTGTTCCGGGATTGGCAAAACAAATCTCCACGCCCGCATCCGCCGCCGTCTTGAAAATCATTTCCGCACCGGTCATAGGAAACTCCTTTGATGATTATTAAAATGCTTGCGCCAAGTGACAAATCTATTGCTAATAAACAGGTCTTAACTCACTACTAAGGATTCTTCCGGGCACGTGAGGACGGAGTCCTCTTCACTCTTGATCAGAGCGGCGGTGGCCGACGTACCGGGTAGAATGTTGTTCAAATAATATCTGGCCGATGCGATTTTGCCTGAGTAGTAATGGTAATCCGCATCGCCTGCTTTTAACCCCGCGACTTTCTTTGCAGCAATCAACGCCTGATCCATCAGGCACATCGCCACATACACCTGCGCAAAGACAAACAAGGCCCGGATGGCAAAAAGCGGGATGAGCTGGCGCTTGGTTGGCATATTCGCATACCATGACTCATAGGTCGTCTTGACGTCAACGGCAGCCTGGTAAGCTTTGGCCAGATTATTCATTTCCTTTTCAAAACCTGTTGCTTTCATGTTGGCATCAATGAATGCTTTGATGTCCTGCATCCAGGACGCAAATGCCGTTCCATCTTTCATACGCATCTTCCGGCCGATCAGGTCGTTGGCGTGGATAAACGATGTCCCTTCCCAAATGGTGAGGATTTTGGAATCGCGCAGATACTGTTCGACGGGGTATTCCTGCGTGTAGCCTACACCGCCCATTACCTGAATGGCCTGCGCGATGACGCCTAGGCTTGCCTCACTGCCGTAGCACTTGACCAGCGGTGTCAGGATTTCGGCAAAGGAAGCGTACTTCTTGGCCTTTTCTCTATCAGCGGAGTTATTTTCAATATCCAGATAATAAAATCCCTTAAAGATCATGGCGCGCATGCCTTCCACATGCGCCTTCATGTCCAGCAGCATCCGGCGGATGTCTTCGTGCTTGATGATGGGGACGCGTTCGGCCCCTTTGATGCCAAACGGTCTGCCTTGAATGCGTTCGGTGGCAAACTGCGAGGCGAAATAGTAAGCGGCTGCGCCCTGCGTGTTGGCATTGTGGCCTGTGCCGATGCGCGATTCATTCATCATATGAAACATCATAGCCAGTCCCTGGGAAAAGCCCCTGGCATCGGGAGCGGGTCCCAGCATAATGCCTCGGCAGTTTTCTTCATCGCCGAAATTAAGCAAAGCGGTAGCCTGGGCATGCAGTCCCATTTTGTGCTCCACACTGACGGTAGTGACGTCGTTGAACTTACCCAGCGTTCCGTCGTCGTTCACCCAGAATTTGGGGACAACGTAAAGACCAATGCCTGGAGAACCGGCCGCGCCTCCTTCGGGGCGCGCCAGCACCAGGTGAATGGTGTTTTCGCAGATGCCCTGATCACCGGCAGTAATGAACATCTTGGTGCCTTTTATTTTCCAGATGCGGGGATCTTCGGTGGGATAAGAGCGGGTAATAATATCGCCGGTATCGGAGCCGAAGTTAGGTTCGGTCAGGCACATCGTGCCCTGCCACTCCCCGCCCAGCATTTTGGGAATGAACATGTCCTGATCCTTCTGCGTGCCGAAGCGGAGAATCAGGTTGGCTGCGCCCGACGTCAATTTTACACAGGACGTCAAAGCCGGACAGGCGGCGGTATTGATTTCCGCGTTGGCCTTGTAGAGTATCAGCGGCATACCGGTTTCCACTTTGATGCACTCACTCGATGAGCCCCAGCCATTTTGCTGTAAAAATTGATAAGCCTCTTTGAAACCGGGCACCGGCGTTACGACACCTTTTTCAAATTTCACGCCGATTTTGTCACCCGGCGCGTTGATGGGATTGACCACGTCTCTGGAAACTTTGTAGCCCTCGTTGAGCAGCATATCGACATCATCGAGCGTAAAATTGCCTTTGAAGCGTTCACAGGCCAGAACCTCTTGGGTCGGTAGCCATTCCTTCAAAATAAATTTCAAATCCCTCACGTCATACTTGAATTCCATCGGTTGCTTCCTCTTACTATATTTTTTTTACCCCATCAGTTTCATGTGGGCCTGCTCATTCTTATCCTAAGAACCGGAATGTTTATTCGTACATTTGTGTGAGCAATTCCAGGATTTTTGTCTGGCTGGGGGATGTTGGATCCGTCGCCATGTTCACGGCATCGCGCGATGTGTAAAAAGCGATTTCCTGGAGTGCGTCTTTGACGATTCCATGGGATTTCAGTCTCAGATCAATGCCCAGCTCACCATAAAGCCAACGCAGGCTTGTCTCAAGATCGCCGGACCGGTTGATCAGATAGGCCATATCCATAAAGGCTTCCCGGCAGGTTTCCTTGTTGGCCATAACAAAACCCAGCAGGCCGAAGATGGCAGCTCGGCCATGCGGCAGGTGATAGTGAGCGCCCAGGGTATGCGTGAGGGCATGTCCCAACCCTAAACCTTTGAGAAATGCCAAACCGCCGCAAATGGCCGCCATGCACATATCCGTGCGCGCCCGAATATTGTCCGGCTGCTTGTAGGCGGTAATGAGACTGCGGCCGATGAGCTTAACGCCATAGAGTGCCATGGACTCGAAATAGGGATGATAAGGCGTAGCGAGCGACACGCTACCTTCAATGCAGTGAGCCAAAGCGTCAATGCCGGATTCAATCGTGAGATTGGGCGGCATGGTTTGAGTGAAAAGCGGATCGACGACAGCCAGTTTGGGAATGAAGGAATTGCTCATCAGGATGAATTTCAAATCGCGGGCCTTGTCGGTCAGCACCGCGCAAGGGTTCACTTCGCTGCCCGTACCGGAAGTGGTCGGCACACAAATAATCGGCGGAAAAATCGCTTTAATCTTGCCCCCGCCACCGACGAGGCCTTCGTATTCGCGCATGTCGCCCTCGTGCGTCACGCGCAGACCCAATGTTTTAGCGGTATCGAGCGAACTGCCGCCACCCAGGCCCAGTATGCCGTCGCAGCCTGTTTTCTTGTAGAGCACGCCGGCCCTTTCGATGAGTTCAATGGGCGGATCCGGTTCGACTTCTGCGAAAATTTCCGTTTCAATGCCGCTTCTTTTCAGGATATCGCTCACTTCCTTCGCCCGACCGCTTTTCAACATAAAAGGATCGGTCACGAGAAAGACTTTTGTGACCTTCAGCGCTTTGATTTTTTTGCCCATGTTTTGGGCAACACCGGCGCCCATCATAATATCCGGCAGCGGCGGAATGCGGATTTCCCAGACTTTTTCCTGTTCTTTAAAGTTGTCCAGGCCCTGCCAAAGATTTTTAACATCCGATTCATTGACGTCAAAGACGGAACTAGTCGGAGCAATCAGTTCCTCGCGGAAAAAGGCCGGAATGGTCGTGTCAATCTGACTGAATTGGGCCTTTTGGTTGAAAGCCAGCTGATCGCGCAGGGTTTGTTTGGCAATGTCCATGACATCGTCCGGCGACAGGTTTAGACCATAGCGCGCATTCATCAGATCGGCAAAAAAAGGATAAACGGGCGCACCGCCTGGAACAGCGTTCAGACAATAGCCAAAGGCGTCGCAGGCGGCGGCTTTGATCTGTGTTTTAAGAGAGTTTTCTATCTGCTCATTTTTGTCCTTGGGCAGACGATAGGTCAGGCCGGCCGTGTGATCCGCACCCATGGGAGAGGAAAAATACGTCACACCCGTACCTTTCACCGCGCGAGGATCATGCGCGGGAAGGGCCTGTCCCTTAAAAGCAGGAATTCGTCCGATGTTGAGGAAACGGGCTGTTGTCACGGCGCCGCCGGCCAGCGCGAATCCCAGCGGCGTTTCTTTTTCGATTTCTTCCAAAAGCCTTCCGGCAGCGGCAGCATCTCCCCAAGGCATATAACCCGCCTCCGCGGCCATCCCCAATGCACTTCCTATTTCAATAGCGTCCAGACCCAAATCATCACACATGAACTTGAGTCGGGCAATCGCATCATTGTCCGTGATTCCCAGATTCGTACCCAACAGGGCGATCGTTTCATACTCGTAGGCGGCACAGATTTTCTTGCCGTGTTTGTCCGGATAGATGATGGAGCATTGCACAAGGCAGCCCGGCATGCAGCCATGCATTTTGCCACCTCGCTCAAACAGAATTTTCTGAATGTTGTTGCCGCTGACCGCAACGAAATTTTCCGGACGTCCGGAACGGTAATTGAGGGCAGGCAGGGTGCCGTGGCCGGCGGAGTTATTAATCGCAAAAGGCGTGCCGAACCGGGAATACAGGCTGATACTGACATCATGCTTGAGGACATCCGCCCAATCCCGGACAATTTTCCGGAAAGCATCCGGCCGGGCAATCGCTACTTGATCGGTTCCCGTTGGATCCAGGATAATCGCCTTGATCCCCTTGGCGCCCATCACAGCTCCCAAGCCGCCACGCGCAGCGTTGCGCGACGGATCACCGAAAATGTCCGTGAGTGATACGGATGCGCCCCTGTACCCGCGCTCTCCGGCCAGGCCAATCGAGATCACAGCCACCTTGTCGCCATATTTTGCTTGCAGGGCGGCAACGAGTTCATCATTTTTCATGCCGCGATAAGTTTCGGCAGACACCAACTCGGCCTTGTCCTTTGCAATGAAAAGACAGTAAAGCATCCCGGTTTCAGGGATTTGCTCAACAACAATCGCACGCAGTCCCAGCCGATCGAGAAATTGTCCGGCCGGTCCTCCCGAATTGGCTTCTTTGATCCCCTGCGTCAGAGGACTTTTGGCGCCGACCGATACGCGTCCCATTTGCGGCGCCCGGGTGCCAGCCAGAGGCCCGCAGGCGACGATGAATTTGTTTTCCGCCCCAAGGGGATCGCAAAGCGGCGGGACTTCTTTATTCAGAATTTTAGCGATTAATGCGCTACCACCTAAGTATTTCCATTCTTCCGAAAGATTTTCAAAGGATACTTTTTGGTTGTTCATGGTTACGCGCAGGATTTGCATTGAATTCCCCCTTGTGATGAATAAACAACGCATCGATGACCGGTGGCGGAAGAGTATAATGAAGATATTAAGAGCAAGTCAATTTTTATTATGGCAGATGTAGATACAATCCGAATTGTCGTAAAAAATGTGGAAATACTTGATTTTGATATATCCTCAACAGGATAGCCCGCTTGAACAGGCCATCCTGTAAACTTAGTAAACTAATTATTTTTCTTCTTTAACACCGGCAATCTTTTTGGCCAGCTTTTTTTTCTGCTCCAGATTTCCCTGGCGGGCAATCATGATGCGCTGGGCCTGGGGCGAGCCCGCGCCGTGCATCGATTCGGTCCGGTAGCCGACCGCCGCCGTACCCAGGGTAAGGTTTTCAACCAGACGCATGACGCGTGCCCGGTCTTCACAGGATACATTAGCGTTGCCTTTGAGGTATTTCTCGAGAACCTTGCCGATTTCCGGATGCTTCAGGTCTTTTTCCGAGGCCATCGTCACCATCAAACCACCGGCAATATCTTCGGCCAGACGAGCAATCTCGTAAGGAAATCGCGTGACGTTCTGCTTGCAAACATTGGCCAGCAGCAGATCGATCAGGTAGGTGCCTGAGGCGGTTTTATGCCCCTGGGATGAACAGGCAATCCCACAGGAAAAAAGGGTTTCATTCAAGTGGGTCATTTCAATGAGCTTATCCTTGATATGCGATGCCTTGGACGCGCCGTTGTAGTCCGCCGCCAGTGCCGCAGCGCCGATCAGAACATCTCCCACACCGACCTTGCAGCCGCCGTAGCTTTGCCGATGATAGCCGGCAAAACGTTCAACCAGCATGCCGCTGAATTCATATTCGCCGCACATGAGAATGTTTTCCCAGGGAATGAAAACATTATCAAAAACCATCAAGGCCTCGTGGCCGCCAAACTGGAAATTGCCAACATCAATGGTGCCGCCTTCCATCTTTCTCGTATCGCAGGACTGCCGGCCGTAAATGTAATAGACACCTTTTTCGTCCGCCGGACAGACAAAAGATACGGCATAGTCGGCGTCTTCTTTGGCCATGGCAATCGTGGGCATCACCAGAATCCAGTGGGAATTCACCGCGCCGGTCTGATGTGCTTTTGCACCGCGAACCACAATACCCTTGTCGTTCTTATCCACAATATGAACAAACATATCCGGATCGGACTGCTGATGGGGGGCCAGGCTGCGGTCCCCTTTCACGTCGGTCATAGCACCGTCAACGGTCAGGTCTTCTTCCTGGACCATTTTCAGGAATTTTATGAATCGTTCATGATACTTGGTGCCCAGTTTCTGGTCCATTTCATAGGTCGTGCTGTCCACGGCATTCATGGCATCCATGCCCACACACCGCTGAAAGCAGGAGGCGGTCTGCTGGCCTAAAAGGCGCTGCATTTTGACTTTTTTGATCAGATCCTCTGTGCTTTGATGCAGATGCGTGAAGCGGTTGATTTTATTTCCGGTAAGATGAGACGTGGCCGTCATCAGATCTTCGTGTTCAGGTTTTTGCGCCAGTTCGTAGGTCTTTTTAACGGAATTCATAGAGGGACGAATAATCGGGTTATCCACCCAATTTTTTACCAGTTCTCCCATGAGGTAAATCTTAAAATTCATCTTGCGAAGACTGTCTTCGTACTGCTCGGGCGTTTTAAGGGCCATGGTGTTTCCTCCTGGCATTCCGTTTTGGTGGAACTGCAATGATTTAATGTACTGACTTATAATGTGGTTACTAAATTCTTGCTGTCAACAAACAGTCTCAGGCGTTGCGCCGAGCGGGCGCAACTCCCTTTCTTAATTATAGGAACTGAATGCTAGAGCATTTCTACAATAAACGCATGTCCGGGACCGCCACTAGCGCAAAGCGAAGCGCAGCCGAATTTTTTGCTGCGACGTTTGAGTTCACCCATCATAGTGACGATCAACCTCGCACCGGTCGCGCCGACCGGATGGCCCATACTGATTCCCGAACCGACGGCGTTGATTTTGTCCAGGGGAATCTTCAACTCACGATTGCAGCCGATGACCTGTGCGGCAAAGGCTTCATTGAATTCAAAATAATCCATGTCTTCCAGTTTCATTTTGGCGAATTTCAATGCATTGTGGACAGCCGGAACAACTCCCATCCCCATGATGCGGGGTTCGACGGAACCGGGAGCGGAAGCGACAACGCGGGCGATGGGTTTCGCACCCAGTTCTTTGGCTTTTTCAGCGGCCATCATGACCATGCAGGAACCGGCATCGTTCAAACCGGAGGCGTTTCCTGCCGTGACCGTGCCGTCTTTTTTGAAGGCCGGTTTCAGTTTTCCGAGGGCTTCCATGTTGGTATCTTCTCTGGGATGCTCATCCCTGTCGATGATGGCCGGACCTTTTCTGGTTTTGACTTCCACCGGAACGATCTCATCTTTGAACCAACCGTTTTTAATGGCGGCGCAGGCTCTCTGATGGCTCATCAGCGCCCATTCATCCTGCTCCTGGCGGGAAATTTTATATTGGTCGGCAATATTATCCGCCGTAATACCCATGGGATAACCCAGAAGTGCATCCACCAAACCACCGATCATCAGGCTGTCCTGAATCTTTTCGCCGTCATTTAAACGATAACCTTTACGGGCGCCGAAGAGCAGATAGGGGGCGTTGCTCATGCTTTCAATGCCGACCACAGCGCCGATGTCAATTTTGCCCAGCATAATCTCCTGTGAAAGTAATTCCGAGGCGCGCATAGAAGAAGGGCACTGTTGATGAACCGTAAAAGCGAAGGACTCCACCGGCAGTTCTGCACCCAGAGCGATGTGACGGGCGGTATTTCCCGGCGCGCCGGCCTGGTTGCACTGGCCGGCAATCACTTCCTGAATCAGGTTTTTGTCGATGCCGGCCTTGGTGATGGCCGCCTTTAATACAGCCACGCCCAGTTGAACAGGCGTCAAACCTGAAAGCGACCCCATATAATCTCCGATGGCCGTCCTGGCGCCACTGACAATAACAACTTCTCTCATAATCTTACCCCTCTGATTTTTATTTTTTGAGTATTTTTGAGTTTATTGGATAAGCGTCAATTCCCTGCAATCAAACATAATTCTGCACAAGATGACAAAATACTTATGAAAAATATCTTTTAAACATTTGTTGTTTTTTAACAATATATGCCTTCTTAGGCAAGCATTTATTCATGCTGAGGATGGCTAAAATCAAACCTCTAAATTGTCTTGACAGATAAAAATGTCATTTCTATACTCGCCATACAATAGTAATTTGCATCAGTCATCAGTTATTAACTTTTCGCAAGGTTAAAAAACTTAGCGAATGGTCCGTCTGATAGACACGGGATATGATAGATTGGCGAAAAAAGATAAACCTGTGATCCGTTGAAAGGAGTATTCTCATGCGCTGGAGGGGTGAACGACAAAGCGATAATGTTGAAGACCGCCGGGGGATGTCTCGCGGTGCAAAAGTTGGTGGCATCGGCGGACTCGGTTTGGTGGCGGTCGTGGTCATCAGCATGTTTCTGGGTGTCGATCCGACTGCTCTGTTACAGATCGTCGGTCAGGGCACACAGTCTTCCTCTGTATCTACCGAACAAACCGCGAGTCCAGCCGCCAATGACGATATGCGCAATTTTGTCGCTGTGGTTCTGGCCGAGACGGAAGATGTCTGGCAAGATACTTTTCAAAAAGCGGGGCGGACCTATCAAGAGCCGAAGCTGGTTTTGTTTTCCGGCTCGGTCGAATCTGCCTGCGGCATGGCCGGCTCAGCCGTGGGACCTTTTTATTGTCCAGCCGATCAAAAGATCTATCTTGATCTTGCCTTCTTTGAAGAGCTGCATACCCGTTTCGGCGCATCGGGCGATTTTGCCCAGGCCTACGTCATTGCTCATGAGGTAGGCCATCATGTTCAGACGCTGCTCGGCATCACCCAGAAAGTCACGGAACTCCAGTCGCGTTCCAGCAAATCCGACAGAAACAGGCTTTCTGTCATGATGGAATTGCAGGCAGATTGCCTGTCCGGCATGTGGGCTCATCAGACCGAGAAGAAGCGTCGGATTCTTGAGGCAGGGGATATTGAGGAAGGTCTAAATGCCGCTGCAGCAGTGGGTGACGACCGCATTCAGAAAAGGACACAGGGTTATGTGGTGCCCGACGGTTTTACGCATGGCAGTTCGGCGCAGCGCGTGAGCTGGTTTAAGCGAGGACTGGAACAGGGTGACATCAACACGTGCAATACATTCAATGCGGGTCAATTGTAGTCGTTTTTAAAACAAGGAGGGAAGATCAGCAAAAAAAGGAGGTGACGAGCAATAGCAGATGAAAAATGGGACGCGAAGCAATACTACGAAGTGAAAAAAGGCGATACCCTATGGAAAATCGCTGAGGCACACTATGGGGACGGCAACCTCTACAAAAAAATTTTTGAGGCCAACAAAGACATCCTCAAAAACCCCGATACTATTCAAACAGGGCAGAAACTGCATATTCCATGATCGCCGGCACAGCAAGCCGGTATGCGTAGGTCTAACTTAGTAATTATATAAATTTTTGATTTTAATGACTAAAAATGAAAGGAGTACCTATGAAAAAGAATTTTGTCGGTGTTATGGTGATTCTGTTTTTTGCGTTTGTAATGTTTTCTGCCTGCGGCGGTGATAAAGGTCCGGCAACACTGGCCATTAAAGCGGCTGAAGAGGCAATCAATGTGGCAAAGACTGAAGTAGGGAAAATTGCTCCGGATGAAATCGCCTCTCTGGAGGGAGCGCTTACTTCCGCAAAAGATAAACTGGCCAAAGGAGAAATCAAAGAAGCTCTGGCAGAAGCGCAGGGCCTTGTGGGTAAGGCCAAAGATGTTGTCGCAGCAGCAAAAGCCAAAAAAGATGAATTGACTAAGCAATGGACGGATATGAGTCAGGGACTTCCCGAAATGGTCGGCGCACTAGAAAGCCGCCTCGGTATTCTGTCTCAGGCCAAGAAGCTGCCGGCAAATCTAACCGCTGAGAAATTGGCAGAGGCCAAATCAGGACTGGCCGCAGTGAAGGAAGATTGGACGAAGGCTCAGGAAATCTTCAAATCGGGAAATATGGCTGATGCTATTGCCACTGCAACGACCATTAAGGAAAAAGTCGTAAAGGCAATGGAATCTTTGGGAATGACGGTTCCCACTGGTGCTAAATCATAAAATTTAAAAAATAGAATTAGGAAAGGGATGAATTTCTCATGTTCCGGGTTCAGGAAGAGAGTCCATCCCTTTCTTTTTTCAAATACAGGTCGCTGAGTTTGTGCAGCAGGACATGAAACTCCTCGTGTTTCCCCGCACCGATCCTTGACGCTTCAATTTTCTCAAAGCCATCAAACAACTCATCCTGAGCTTCTTCCGACAAACGATCGTCGGCCATCGCGAAAAGGATATTATTTTCTTTCTCAATGTGATCGGTAAGAAGCGCTATGTAATCCTGCACGTTTTGAGCGATAGCCGATGCCGCCGATGTATCTTTTAACTTGTGGCGCTCAAAAGTGTCGGTTATCACGCGGACATATTTTCGGCCTATTTCATGTTCATAAAGCAAAGCAGCAATCGGGCCGTCCTGGGGGATGCCGACTTTCACGAGCACCGGAAATAGTAGCTCCTCCTCTTTGCCGTGATGACACCGATCAACAAAAACTTTCAAAAACTCGAGGATGCCTTCAAAGTGCTCCTGCGGGATCTTGCCCTCGGAATCCAATTGCCGGCTGACTTCACCTAAAATGCGAAGTATCAGCCGAACGCTTTCATGCTCGTCTTTCAGTTGCTGCGTTGCTTTCATGATGCTCTCCTACAAACTCACAAAAGTTTTCGGCTCCAAGTTAGTCTCCATGGTCCAGACCGCAGCCTTGCAGTCGGTGATACGAAAAATAATCAGAGCGTCTTCGCCTCTCTGTCCCATCAATGGTGCGATCCAGGATCTAGCTTCGAGAACTTCCTGCTTCAACTTCGCATCATCTATTATTTCCGCAACACCCTCTACCCTCACCTGTTTTTCCGGACTGCTAAAACATATTTCTACCTTTTTATTTTCCTTTAACTGGGAATAAAGAGATTTGAAATCACCCGTATGGAAAATAATACCTTTTTCGCCCGCCCTATACATGAACATTCCTCGCACACGGGGCTGATCACCTTCCATTGTGGCTAGATGGCAACTGGGATTTGCATTTAAAAATGCTAAAATTTCTTCTCGATCCATGGTTGATCCTTTTTCACGGGTTGATGTTTCTTCTTTTCATCTCCATGTGAACTTCAATGCGCCTTTGCCTCAAATCTTCCGCGATATAACCTGTTGAGCCCGCCTCAACGCCCACGCCGCCACCGATACCGCTATGACCGCGACCGAAGCCAAAACCACCAATACCGAAACCGACTGACGGGCCGGTTTGCTTTTCCTGTTTTTCTATTTCATCGTTGAGGCGAAAGAAATATTCCAGAAGCTGTTCGTCATTCATTTTCTTATAATCATAATTTTCACCCAGCAATTCTCTGGACTGGCCGGCACAGCCTGCCAGAACAAAAAACACAAAAATAAGCAAAAGGCCTGTGGCCACTTTTACCTTCATCGTTTTATCCTCCATCCGAAAAATTTATTGTTTTCTCAAGCCTCATAAAACAGGCGTGCCTCTGTTTGCTGCATCAATCTCTTTTTAACAGATCCAGCCTTGCTTTGGTGGCGGCAGCTTTGTTCTGATCGCCTGTTTCCAGATAATGTTCCTGCAGTTTGTTCAGATAAGCCCACAGCGGCCTGCGCCAGCCATTGGCCGATGCGGTAGATATGCCGATTTGCAGAATGGTTTCATCGGAGGGCAAATACTTTACCCAGACACCACAGGCAATCAGACGCGAAAGCGGGTCGTCAATTGCGGCAATCTCGCGGGCCGCCATGGTCAAATCCCTTGCTAAAGCGGATTTCAGGAGGCCGGCATAACGGTCCGGCAGCACCTTCATATCCACTGCAGTAAAATTACCCTTCAATAGATGGCAATAGGCCATGTCGGACGGGTTCGGCTCCAACTTGTAGAGTTTGGCAAAGTCACTTGAATCAAAATTTTCCAGCGACGCGGTATGGAGCGCATATTTCGTCAAGTAAGCGACGGTCAAAAGACCCAAATCGTTGCTGGCAGCGATCTCTCTTCTGGCTTTAATAAAATGGGGTTCGGTCGATTCTTCCTTGCCGGCCAGGAAACTGGTTTTGTAATCGTCCAAATGCATATAGGCTTTATCCTTCCAGGCGGGAATTGTCGTAGCGGTCCCGCATGCACAAATCAATAATGCAAATAGTATTAACAATAGCTTTTTCATGGGACTTTAAACTCCGGGGCTTTTTTCGACCCCATAATCGCGTCCAGTTTTTTCACCACCTTACCCAGTGAGTTGACGACATCGTCGATATCGGAACGAAGAATATGAAAATCTTTCATGCCCTCCGATGTATCATTACTTATTTTATTAATATTATCAACTGTTTGATCAAGTTTTTGCAGTTTTCTGACAAGATCTTTGAGGATGGTGTTGATTTGCGGCAAAGCACCATCCTTGCCATAAATCTCGTTGTCTGTTTTATCCGCCATCGTATCCACTTTGACAAGGATACGGTCAACATTGGTTGTAATATCTTTAAGTTTTTTCAGGGAGTCATTGAGCGCTTTGACGCTTTCCTCGTCGGAGACGGCCATTTCCACGAGTGATTTTTTGGAAGCAAGGTTTGTGGTAATTTTTTCGGCATTACCCAGAACGCGATTAAGATCACCCTTGGGATCGGACAGATTGTATGTGAGGTTTTCAACATTGTTGGCGATCTCGGTTAGTCTGTCCAAAACAGGCTCTATTTTGGCAATGGCATCATTAATATCATTGATAATAACTACTTCTTTTATTTTATTTGCATCCAACGGCGAGCTTTTCAGGTTCGGGGTATTCACAACGATGCTGGCTGAACCGATCAATGGCCGATACAAAATAAACGTGCTGGCTGATCGGATCCATTTGACATGGCGGTCGGGGATCTTGATTTTGATCAAAACGATCCCCTGGTCATTGAGTTCCAGGGCTTGAACCTTGCCGATATTGAATCCGGAAAAAACAACAGGCATGCCTTCCGTAAAGCTATCGCCGGACTTGGACGAAAGGGTAAAAGTGTGCATTGTTTCGAAAACACCCTTTCCCGCAGCCAGGTATAACAAAGCTAACACGACAAGAATTGCCGTGTACCCGACAAAAAGACCGACTTTAGCTTCGCGGCTCATGGTCATAAATCACCATACTTTTCTTTCATCCATTGATATTCATATATATGACAGCTTACGTATAAATCGTCAATTTTTTTCAAGGCGGTCATGATAAATTGAATATCTTTCAGATGAGGAATGATTCGAAAGGGCCGGTCAATCAGGATTCTGGCATCCTTCACCATGGCCGCTCTCAGGAGCATTCCGCAAAAACGTTCTTCCGGATTCAATGCCGGATTGCGCCTATGGGCTATATCGTTCAGTCCAAGGCGTTCTAAATATTCAACCGCCAACCGTTGCGCCTGGCCCCTGGGCATATTTTCATGATATTCCTTGATCAGCGTGATATTCCTATAAACATCCTGATTGGAAATCAGGGGGACATCCACGGAAACCGGCGCCGCCTGCAGAGGATAGTCTCGCAGAAACTGGCTTTGTGCCTGATTAAGCGCCTGCTCGCTATCAAAAAAATTTAAAGTAATTTTGTTAGTAATGACAGCAC
>CAZOPH010000020.1:0-20992 GCA_964581635.1 uncultured Smithella sp. | reverse complement strand
TTAAATCGGCAAACCTGCCCGCTTTGGAGGAAATTGACCTGCTGATTGTGATGGGTGGACCGATGAACGTCAATGACGAGAAGAAATATCCGTGGCTTGCCCTCGAGAAACAATTTATTCGTGAAGCGATTAGGTCCGGCAAACCGGTTTTGGGCATCTGCCTGGGCGCACAGCTTATCGCCAGCGCGATGGGGGCAAAGGTATATCCTAATCGGGTAAAAGAGATCGGATGGTTTCCCATCTATGGGCTTTCGTCAAACGACAGATTCATCTTTCGCTTCCCGCAATCGGTGCAGGCTTTCCACTGGCACGGAGAAACATTTGACCTGCCGACGGGAGCAACGCGCATCGCGAAAAGCGATGGTTGCGAAAATCAAGCGTTTCAGCTGGGCCAATCGGTTATCGGTTTACAGTTTCATCTGGAAACCACACCGCAATCCGCCCAAGATCTTATTACACATTGCCGGGATGAACTCATCCCCGCGCCCTACATACAGAACGAGAAGGAAATCCTGTCCGCCAATCCCGCACAATATCAATCCATCAACCATCTGATGGACAATATCTTTACTTTCCTGGTACGAACACTTTGATTACTTATTTCTGCGTTCGTCAATATCCCCGGGATACATCATGGCGCCCGGCCCCCGCTCGCGCGTGCGGACTCGAATAACATCCTCCACAGGCGTAACAAAAATAATGCCGTCGCCCGTTTCGCCCGTATAAGCCGAGCTGAGGATCGCTTCCAACGCGGCGTCCAGGTTGCGCGTGTTTAAAACAATGTTGATTTGTATTTTTGGAAGCATATTGACCTGATAGGTTCCGGCGCGTCCGACCAGTTGAACGCCGCCCTGCCGGCCATGTCCCCGCACTTCAAACGTGTTCATGCCCACAATTCCAATTTCTTTGAGGGCGTCGATAACATCGTTTACTTTATCTTCGCGAATGATCGCTTCGATTTTTTTCAGCATACTAAAATCTCCAATAAAAAATTCTATTGATTGCCAATCCATGAATGATCATTATGGTCTATCAGTATGATCGCTCCCCATGGGAACTGATATCCAGTCCCACGTCTTCTTCGATCGGACTGACCCTCAATCCGATGCTCACATGGAGTGCTTTCGCCAGCACATAGGTCATCCCGAAGGAAAAAATGATGGTGACAATCACAGCCAGGATTTGAATGCCAAGCTGAGCGGGATTGCCGAAAAACAAACCGTTGGCGCCATCGGCGTTAACGGCCACTGTAGCGAATAATCCTGTGGCGATGGTGCCCCAGGTACTGCCCATGCCGTGACAGGCCCAGACATCCAGTGATTCATCCAGTTTGCGTCGTTCCCTAAATCGCATCGCATAATAAGCAAGGGGCGCGGACACGGCCCCGATAACCATAGCAGCCAGAGGCGTAACAAAACCGCACGCAGGTGTCACCGCTGCCAGACCGACAACCATTCCTGTCGCAATCCCCAGGGTGCTGGGTCTGCCGTCAAGCCAGGAAAGCAGCATCCAGACCAGACCGGCGGTTGCCGCCGAGGTGTTGGTTGTCACCAGAGCATTCACCGCCACACTGTTTGCCCCGAGTGCGCTGCCCGCATTAAAACCGAACCAGCCGACCCACAGTAACCCGGTTCCTAAAACCGTCAGCGGAATATTGTTCGGCTCCATCGGAAAATTGCCGTGGCCTTTGCGCGGACCGATGACCAGGGCAAACGCCAAGGCCGAAAAACCCGCGGCGATGTGCACAACTGTCCCGCCGGCAAAATCGAGTACGCCCATCTCCTTGAGCCACCCGCCCTGTCCCCAGACCCAGTGGCATAGAGGGTCATAGACCAGCGTTGCCCACAGCAGGCTGAAAAGCAGGAAGCTCTTGAATTTTACCCGTTCGACGAAAGCGCCCGTAATCAGCGCGGGAGTAATGACAGCAAACATCATCTGAAAAGAGGCAAAAAGTTCATGAGGGATGGTTTTAGCGTAGGCGGTGTTCGGCTGGGCGCCGACTCCCTGAAAGCCCAAGAAATCCAGTCCGCCGATCAATCCGCTGATGTCCGGACCGAAAGCAAGAGAATATCCATAAAGCACCCACTGAACACCAATCAGGGACATGAAGATATAGCTCAAAGTTAAGGTGGAAAGAACATTTTTCCTCCGCACCATGCCGCCATAAAAAAACGCCAGGGCTGGCGTCATCAAGAGAACAAGAGAACAACATACTAATATCCACGCCGTATCGCCCGAACTGATTTGAGCATCCATTATATTGATATCCCTCCCATCTATATATAGGATGATTCATGACAGCAATTATCCTGCCATAATACATTGGCTAATGAATACAGCGGTTTATGAAATTTATCATCGAGCGGGAAAGTGCATATTTGTGTAGTCCGAAAAATGATAAAACATAATTGTGCTAATGTAGGAGTGCTAATTTTTTTCCGTAATAAAGGAATCCATCATCGAGCATTTACAATGAATATACTACCTCTTTTTACAAATGTTTACTCTTCCTTGTTCCTGCTGGTTCTGAAAACTGACAAAGATGTATCATTTAAAATCAATAGCATTACGGAACCTATTGGATATTAGGAACAAGTTTATAATAACTCAATGGCATGGCAATTGCTTTTCACTCGTGCGTTTGATTAAAATTGGAAGAAAATCGTCTTGATCGTATCGGTCATGGTTTTATTCAGGTTTTTAATTTCTACACTGAGGGATCGTCTAAAGGTAGGACAACAGGTTCTGGCCCTGTGAATCGAGGTTCGAGTCCTTGTCCCTCAGCCATATTATTCATGACCTGTCTTTAATTTTTTGAGATAAGAACCAGAAAACATTCATGAAGGGAATAAGGAGAGTATCTGCGCGCTACTTGCGGCTCGTTCCGTTTGAAGCGCTTGAAAGCATCGCACCTTGTGAATAATGAGTTATCCATTAAAAATTTTCATCCTTTCGGAAACTTTTTACAAAGTTGTAACTATTTTGGTTTGTTCTTTGCGATGTTATGTTCAAAGATAAAAATATTGCTTGATATTGGAACAATTTTGTCACAAAGTGAATTAAAGATGCTTTGGACCTGACCGGAACAAAGTTTCAAGAAAACTATCTATCGAGGAATAAACTAAATTGAGCATTCATAGTTATGAAGAATTGGCGGCTCTGCACGCAATTTCTAAAATTATTGCGCAGCCGGGGGATTTACGGGATCAGTTGGAGCAGATTCTCAATGAAATGAGTTCGCGCCTGGGAATGCAGCGAGGCATGATATCACTTTTGGATCGAGACAAGCAGGAAGTCTGGCTGGATATCGCCCATGACGTCAACATTGACGGCTTGGATGTCACCTACAAGCCAGGTGAAGGCATTACAGGAAAAGTGGCGGAAACCGGCCGTCCGATGGCGGTGGCTAATCTCGGCCAGGAAACGCATTTCCTGGATCGTACCGGCGCTCGCCGCCATCTGAATCGTGCCGAACTATCATTTCTGTGTGTTCCAATTATTTATGATGCGCACGTTGTCGGTGTTTTATCTGCCGATAAAGCGGCCCTACAGGTAGAAAATCTGGATAAGGAGCTCGCGATGCTCTCTGCGGTCGCCGAGCTGATGGCTAAGGCCGTGCATATTCGCGCTCTGGAAGAAGAAAACCGACGTTTGCGAAAAATTGTCGGCAGTAGCCGTGCGCCCTCGATGGACATTATCGGTCATTCTAAAGCCATGCAGGAAGTATTCGGAATGGTGGCGCAAGTTGCCGATTCCAATACGACGGTTTTGATTACCGGGGAGACGGGTACAGGTAAGGAACTGATTGCCCGTGCCATCCACAATAATTCACCGCGCAAAGGCGGCCCGCTGGTACAGGTCAACTGCGCAGCAATTCCCGACACACTGATTGAAAGCGAATTGTTCGGCCATGAAAAAGGTGCATTTACCGGTGCGCTTCAACAACGCCGTGGCCGTTTCGAAGAAGCCAACGGCGGAACGATTTTTCTCGATGAAGTGGGTGAACTCTCCGCCGCTGCGCAGGTCAAGCTCTTACGTGTATTGCAGGAAAAACGTTTTCAGCCGCTGGGTTCTTCGCGGGTAGTCAATGTTAATGTACGCATCATCGCCGCCACGAACCGTAATCTGGAACAGGATATTATTGCCGACCGTTTCCGCGCGGATTTGTTTTATCGCCTGAATGTTTTTCCCATTTATTTGCCACCCCTGCGCGAGCGCGGCAGCGATGTAATCCTGCTGGCCGATCATTTTCTTCTGAAATACAACAAAGAAATGGGCAAAAACGTTAAAAGGATATCCACAGCGGCCATTGAAGTTTTTCTGTCTCACAAGTGGCCTGGAAATGTTCGCGAACTGGAAAATTGTATCGAACGGGCAGTATTGCTGACCAAGACGGATCTCGTGGATTGTATGCATCTGCCGCCGTCTCTGCAACTGAAGGAAAAGGAACTGGACCGCAAGGATCGCAGCAAACTGTCGTCCGCTGTCGAAGCGCAGGAAAGGTCACTTATTATCGACGCGCTGGAAGAAGCCGGTGGTAATCAGACCAAAGCAGCCAAAATGCTGGGCACGACTAAGCGCATTATCCAATATAAGATCTCAAAAATGGGTATTGATCCAAAACATTTTCGTAAAAAAAGTAAAGATTCCGACAAGTGAGAAACTTTTTTGTCCGATGCTTGTTTCGAAACGTGATGCAACAGCGGCATAACGAGAAGAAATAGAACAATAATGTTTCATGATTCAAGGAAATGACAAAATTGTTCTCTTTTAAAAAATTAATTCAGGATACTTTTGATAAACGAAACAAATTTTGCATAATTTTTTTGTCATTCCGAGAGCGAACCGGCTTACACCATTTAGGGTAAATCCAAGAAGCACTTGATAAAACTGGATTCCCGTTTTCGCGGGAATGACCATGGAGCGGAATGAATATGCGAAATATGATGAAAAGGATGCCGTACGATATATTGGCCCGCTCTGGCATGACTTTGGCAATTCTATTTTCGCCGGCCCGGACATTGCCGGTCAGGATTTAGGGAGGAAAATTTTTATGTGTCGTTTGTTTGCTGTAACCAGTAATGATCCACTGTCTCCGATGGTGGCCATCAATGCGCTCAATGTCATGAAAGAAGGGCATGATGGTTCCGGTGTGGGATTGTTTCTGACGGATTTGGGTGGCGAGTTCGAAAAATTTAAAAACGAGCCGATTCTTTCCGGTATATTTTCCAACGAAGGCATCAAAGCGCTCGATCGCTTCATGATCGATCTGGATTTCATGGTGAAGTACAAGCTGTCTTTTCGTCCGACAAAGCCGACGCCGGCCGGAACGCCCAAAAGAGATAATTATGTGATTCGTGTTTATGAATATCCGGCTGATTGGGAGGGCCTCAGCCGGGAAGAAATTCAGTTTCGCCTGATGATGGTTCAGCTTCAGCTTCAGGAAAAAGGAGAAAAGGAAAACTCCATGTTGATCTTCAGCTTCTGGCCCGATGTCATCATGATTAAGGAAGTTGGTGATCCATTAGCCGTGGCCCAATATCTGGGATTTGACCGTAAAGAACTCTCGGCGCGCACCATCCTGAGCCAGGGACGTCAGAACACGAACTACTCGATTGATATTTATGCCTGTCATCCTTTCTTTATTCAGGGCATATCCACGATGACCAACGGGGAGAATACGGCTTTTGTGCCGATCCGAGAATTCCTGATGTCTCGAAATTTCCCCGGCTACGTGGGCTATAAATCCGATTCGGAAGTGTTCACGCACATACTGCACTATATGCAAAACAAGCTCGGCATGGGCATGGAGATGTATAAACATATTATTACACCCCTCAAAGACGAAGAACTGGTGCGTCATCCCGACGGCAAGCTGCTTCGAAATTTAAAGCAAAGCTGCCGTCCTTTAATCATTGACGGCCCGAACTGTGTGATCGGTTGTTTGCCCGACAAGTCGATGTTCATGGTGCAGGATTCCAAAAAACTGCGTCCCGGCGTCGTGGGCGGGCGTCCGGGAATTTTCGCTTTTTCATCCGAAATGTGCGGACTGGATGCAGCGATTCCGGAGCGAGATATCAATTTGGATGACCAGCCGATGCGCTATGAAACGGTTATAGTCCGCCGCGAGCGGCAGGAGATAGAAAAATGGAACCAATGGGACGCGTTACCCCCTCTACACTAAGCGCCAAAGATCTGCCTTGGCAGATTCATTGGAACAAAGAAAAGTGTACGCTTTGCGGCAGCTGTACGGCCGTATGTCCCGTACGGGCCATCGATCTGGGCGTGCATCGCAAGCGTAGTTTACAGGTGCCGGTCGGCCTGGAAACCAAGCCTGGCAATCTTTTTTCAATTTATCACGGCATTGATCAGCGTACCGATCCGGCTCACGCCTGTGTGGGCTGCGGCATGTGCACGATGGTGTGTCCCAACGGCGCCATTGCACCCCTCCACAGCGGGGAAATCGACAAGCTGCGTTTTCATATCAATCAGGGCGGAGAACCCCGACGGCGAGGCGGCCGAAGGAATTCACCTGACAGTGTTCTGGATAAAATTAAGTTTGTCCGCATTTCAATGTTGACCGACCCGGCGCTTGATGCGGGACGCCATGAGTTTGAACTACGCACATTGCTGGGAAGGGTTCTACCTCCGGAAGAAATGCTGAAAGTCAGCCGGGAGTCCGGTTGGATGCCGCCGGTCCGAGAAATTTATCCGCTGGTCATTGGCAGTATGTCGTTTGGCGCGCTCTCGCCGAACATGTGGGAAGGCCTGCAAATGGGCGTAGCCTATCTGAATGAAGAGCTGGGCATGCCGGTTCGCATCTGTACCGGCGAAGGGGGGTGTCCGCCGCGATTATTAAAATCACGCTTCCTGAAATATGTTATTTTACAGATCGCCAGCGGCTATTTCGGTTGGGATGAGATCATTCATAACCTGCCGCAGATGAAGGAAGACCCGTGCGCGATTGAAATCAAATACGGTCAGGGCGCCAAGCCCGGCGACGGCGGCCTGTTGATGTGGTATAAAGTCAATAAGCTCATTGCTGCAATCCGCGGCGTGCCGCAAGGCATCAGTCTGCCTAGTCCACCCACGCACCAGACTAAGTATTCGATTGAGGAAGCGGTCGCCAAGATGATCCAGTCCATGTCGATGGCCTGGGGATTCCGCGTACCGGTCTATCCGAAAATATCCGCCACCAGCACGGCAATGGCCGTCCTCAATAATTTAACAAGAAATCCGTATGCGGCGGGCCTGGCTATTGACGGCGAAGACGGTGGAACGGGCGCGGCCTATAATGTATCGATGGATCATATGGGACATCCCATCGCCAGTAATCTGCGCGACGCCTATTTGACCCTGGTCAAACTGGGCAAACAAAACGAGATCCCCCTTTTCGCGGGCGGCGGTATCGGCAAAAACGGTAATCTGGCCGCCAATGCCGCCGCTTTGATTATGCTGGGCGCAAGCGGCGTACAGACCGGGAAATACATTATGCAGGCTGCTGCCGGCTGCCTGGGTTCGGAAGCCGACCGCTGCAACGTCTGTAATATCGGCGTGTGCCCTAAGGGTATCACCTCGCAGGATCCACGTCTGGATCGTAGGCTGGATCCGGAAAAGGTCGCACAAAGGGTGGTAGATCTCTATTTGAGTTTTGATACGGAATTGAAGAAAATCGTTGCCCCGTTGGGACGTTCCACGTCTCTGCCGATCGGCATGTCGGATGCTTTAGGCATCAACGATGCGGATGCCGCACAGCGTCTCAATATCAAGTATGTTTTGTAATTCGGGAATCAGGGAAGCATCATGACAAAAAAAGATTCAATCAAAATTGCCGGTCTGGAAAATAATATTCGCGTTGAATCACGCATTCTGGAAGAGCGTATTCAAAAAGCCGTCGAAAACGGGTATCGGCAGATTGAAGTGACTGCTTACGGTCAACACGGCATCGGCGGACGTCTGTGGCGTTCCCATGACAAGCAAATCAAAGTTGATGTGCTGGGAACGTCAGGTCAGCGTCTGGGTTCGATGGGTTTTGCCAATACAGTCATTGAAGTCTTTGGTCCGGCTTCCGATGATATCGGCTGGCTTAATGCCGGCGCGCAAATTATTGTGCATGGTAATGCGACCAATGGCGCGGCCAACGCCATGGCGCAAGGTAAAATTTATATCGACGGGGACATCGGCGCACGCGGGATGACCATGACCAAGCATAATCCTCGTTTTGAACCGCCCGAACTCTGGGTATTCGGCAAAGTCGGAGACTCGTTCGCCGAATTTATGGCGGGCGGCATCGCTGTTGTTTGCGGCGAGGGCGCCGAGGATAATAAAAATGTGCTGGGCTATCGTCCCTGTGTCGGCATGGTTGGAGGCAAAATCTTCTTCCGCGGTCAACAGGAAGTTTACAGCAAAGCCGATGCGAAATTGCTGACTGATCTGCCCGAAGACGAATGGCAGTGGCTGCAAACAAATATGCAGTGCTTTTTACAGGCCATCGGTAAACAGTATTTATTGGATCAGCTCGTCTCGCACCGTGAAGAGTGGCAGTTGCTGGTGGCGCGCAAACCTTCGGAAAAACTGGCGCGCACGATGCGTCCGATGGCAAAATACCGCAAGGAAGTCTGGGAAGGCGAACTGGGTGCAGGGGGCGTCATCGGTGATTTGTCGAGTCTGGATCGCTCACCGATCGGGCTTATTCCTACGGGTGAACTGCGTCGTTTCGTGCCGGTATGGGCCAATGAAAAATATCTGCCACCCTGTCAGGCGGCCTGTCCGACTGGAATTCCGGTACAGAAAAGATGGGAACTCATCCGCCAGGGTAAAGTCGATGAAGCGGTTGACCTGGCGCTGCAATACACACCTTTCCCGGCGACGGTCTGCGGCTATCTTTGCCCCAACCTCTGTATGCAGAATTGCACGCGCCATCTGGTCAGTTTACAGGCCGTTGATGTTACCCTGTTGGGAAAAGCATCGCTTGCGGCTAAAGAGCCTAAGCGTCTTCCGAAAACCGGCAAAAAAGTTGCCGTCATTGGCGGCGGTGCTTCCGGGCTTTCCGTTGCCTGGCAGTTGTGGCTGAAAGGCCACGAGGCCGTTATCATTGAGCGTAAAAAGCAGTTGGGCGGTAAGATCACGGACTCGATTCCCAAAAGCCGTATTCCCAATGATGTCGTTGAACATGAAATTCAGAGGCTCGTCAAAAACATCCGGCAGGTGCATTTGGGTAAGCCCTTGACAAAAGATCAATTTTTAAAACTGAAAAATGAAAATGATTACATGGTTATTGCGGCAGGGGCGGCCAAACCGCGCAAATTGAATGTCCCCGGCATGGAAAAAGCCCTGACCGCTTTGGAGTTTCTTCAGCAAAGTAAACTTGATTGTGCTAAGGTCGGCGAAAAAGTCGTCGTTATCGGCGCGGGTAACGTCGGCTGCGACGCGGCAACGGAGGCGTTCCGCCTGGGCGCAAAAAGCGTGGTGTTGATTGACGTGCAGGAACCGGCATCCTTCGGTGTGGAAAGAAAGCATGCTGAAGCGGCAGGGGCAAAATTTCTGTGGCCGCGTTTTACCAAGGCCTTTACGGACAAAGGCGTGGAACTGACCGACGGAGAACTGCTGCCGGCGGACACGGTGATTGTTGCTGTGGGCGATATGCCCGATTTATCCTTCGTACCGGAAGGGATCGCGACGGAAAGGGGATTTATTCTGGTGGATGAAAACTATGCCACCAGCGATCCTCAGGTTTACGCGATCGGTGACGCGGTACGTCCCGGATTGCTGACGGATGCGATTGGTGCGGGACGCATTGCCGCCCGGACGATTGACGATCTCTTAAAGGGCGCGTCAGAAACCTATGACAAGTTGCCTGCCATTAATTATGAACGCGTCAAGATGCAGTATTTCGACCCCCGGGTCGGCGAGTTTGCCGACACGTCGTCCTGCGCAACCCATTGCGCGTCCTGCGGCGCTTGCCGGGACTGTGGCATGTGTGAAGAGGTCTGTCCGCAAAAAGCAATTTCCCGGTCGGAGACGCCTGCGGGTAGCTTTGAATATGTCGTGGATAGTGAACGTTGCATCGGTTGCGGTTTTTGCGCCGGGGCTTGTCCCACCGGCGTTTGGGAAATCGTGGAGAATGCACCTTTAGAATAAACAATTATTTCATTAAATAAAGGATGGAGAAATCATGAAAAAAACAACACCAACTCTGGCGGCGGAAAGACAATACGTTATTGAAAAAGAGAAGTTCGTTCCGGTATCGCAGTATTTTGGCGAGGATACCTTTAACCACAAGACCATGAAAGAAAAGCTTCCCAAAGATACCTTTAAAAAATTGATGGATGCGATCAACGAGGATAAGACGCTTGATGAAGAAACGGCCAATGTCGTCGCTCATGCCATGAAAGAATGGGCTCTTGAAAAAGGGGCGACACATTTCGCGCATTGGTTTCAACCCATGACCGGAATCACCGCCGAAAAGCATGATGCGTTTGCTGATCCGGTCGGTCCCGGCGCGGTTATCGAAAGGTTTTCCGGCAAGCAGTTGATTCAGGGCGAACCGGACGCGTCGAGTTTCCCATCCGGCGGCATTAGGGCCACTTTTGAAGCGCGCGGCTATACAGCATGGGATATGTCTTCGCCCGCCTTTATTAAGAGAAACGGTATTTCCACAACCCTGTGCATTCCGACCGCTTTTATTTCCTATACCGGACAAGTGCTGGATAAAAAGACACCACTTTTACGATCCATCCGCGCACTGAACAACAGCGCTGTCAATATGCTCAAACTGCTGGGCGTTAAAAACGTGAAAAAGGTTCATTCCAATCTGGGACCCGAACAGGAGTATTTTCTGATTGACATGGATTATTATTACAAACGTCAGGATCTGGTGCTGGGCGGCCGAACTGTTGTTGGCGCACCTCCGGCTAAAGGCCAGGAGTTGGAAGATCAGTATTTCGGCAGCATCAAAGAGAGAATTTCTTCCTATATGCATGATGTCGAGGAAGAACTCTTCAAGCTCGGCATACCGGCTAAGACACGTCATAACGAAGTCGCGCCCAGCCAGTACGAACTAGCCCCCGTATATGAAGAGGCGAATCTTGCGGCCGACCACAATCAACTGGTCATGGACACGCTCAAATACGTCGCCAAGAAACACCGTCTGGCCGCGCTCTTGCACGAAAAACCTTTTGCCAAAATCAACGGATCGGGCAAGCATGTAAACTGGTCGCTGTCCGATAACAACGGCAATAATTTGCTCAATCCCGGCACAACACCGCAGGACAATATTTCGTTTCTGGTTTTTCTGATTGCCACCGTCCGTGCCGTTTACAAGCATGCGGATATTCTGCGCGCAGCCGTTGCCTCTTACGGCAACGATCACCGCCTGGGCGCCAATGAAGCTCCGCCCGCGATCATTTCCATTTTTTTGGGTGAGCAACTGACACACATTCTGTCCAATATCGAGAAAGGCACCGTTACTAAAGCAACCAAAGAAGAAATTATTGATCTTGGCATTTCTTCTTTGCCGCAGGTCAATAAAGACAATACCGACCGCAACCGGACATCGCCCTTTGCCTTTACCGGTAACAAATTTGAATTCCGGGCGGTGGGTTCGTCGCAGTCCATTGCCTCATCGGCTCTGGTGATCAACACAATCGTCGCCGAAAGTCTGGACGACCTGGCTGAAAAAATTTCAGCCAAAGGAACTAAAAATATCAATCAGGCCGTTTTTGAAGTTTTAAAAAGTGAGATCAAGTCTATAAAACCGATTCTGTTTAACGGCGATAATTATACCAAGGAATGGGAAGCCGAGGCGAAAAAGAGAGGCTTGCCTAATGAAAAAACATCGCCCGGTGCTTTTAAAGCATTGGTCACTGACAAATCTTTGAATCTTTTCAATAAATATGACGTGCTTTCCAATGCGGAGCTTAAGTCGCGATACTTGATTCATGTGGAACGCTACATTAAAGATCTGGAAATCGAGGTCAACTGCCTCAACAACATATGCATGACGCAGGTTATCCCGGCCGCCGTGGCTTACCAAAAGAAGTTGGCGAAAGCGATTGTTGATACCAAAGGGGTTCTGGGTAATTCTGCAGTTGTAGCTTCCCATACGGAGCTTTTAAAGAAAATCCTTGACCTGATTAATAATATCTATGTAACGAACAAGGATATTCAGGCCAGGGTGGAAACGGCATCTGCTGTGCATGATGAGCCCAAGAAAGCGGAGATGCTGGGCAGCAAGGTCAAACCAAAGATGGATGAGTTACGTGAATATGTAGATGCCCTGGAAAATCTTGTTGACGACGAAACCTGGCCTTTACCGAAGTTCTGGGAGATGTTGTTCATCTGCTAATGATACCATTTTGAGGAAACTAAAAGACAAGAATACCATCATAAAGGACATAACCAAGATGCCAGTCTTTTCAATATCACGGAATGACAAAGAGGATCAACCGTGAAGAACACCAAATTCATTTTTGTAACGGGCGGCGTTTTGTCGTCTTTGGGGAAGGGACTGGCGGCGGCCTCCATTGCAGCCATTCTGGAATCTCGCGGTCTTCATGTAACCAACCAGAAACTGGATCCATATATTAATGTCGATCCCGGAACCATGAGCCCGTTTCAGCACGGCGAAGTATTTGTCACGGACGACGGGGCTGAAACGGATCTGGATCTGGGCCATTATGAACGATTTTCATCCACCTGCATGGGAAAGTGCAATAACCTCACCACCGGCCAGGTTTACTTTTCCGTCATTACCAAGGAAAGACACGGGGATTATCTGGGCAAGACCGTCCAGGTCATTCCGCACATCACTAACGAAATCAAGGATTTTATCCGCAAAACGGCCAAGGGATTTGATGTCTCGATTGTGGAGATTGGCGGCACCGTGGGCGACATCGAAAGCCTGCCCTTTTTGGAAGCCATCCGGCAGTTCCGCAATGAAGCAGGCCGTCAAAACGCTATTTTCATTCATTTAACCTGGGTTCCCTTTATCAAAACCGCGGGTGAAGTAAAGACCAAACCGACACAGCACAGTGTCAAGGCGCTTCGCGAAATCGGTATTCAGCCGGATCTTTTGCTGTGCCGCACGGAAAACTTTCTGTCGGAAGACATCAAAGCCAAGATCGCCCTTTTCTGTAATGTGGAAGTCTCTTCCGTTTTTACGGCCAAGGACGTCAGCTGCATTTATGAAGTACCGCTGGTTTATCACCACGAAGGACTGGATGCCAAAATCATTGAACTGCTGAACATGTGGACCGGCCAACCGAAGCTGGATGCCTGGGAGAATGTTGTAGAAAAATTTTATCATCCGGCGCATGAAGTTTGCGTAGCAATTGCAGGCAAGTACGTCAACCTGACGGATTCCTACAAAAGTCTGAATGAAGCGCTGGTGCACGGGGGCATCGCCAATAATTGCCGCGTGAAATTAAAATTTGTCGATACCGAAAAAATTGAACAGGAGGGCGCTGCAAACCATTTGTCGGATGTGGACTGCGTGCTGGTGCCGGGCGGTTTTGGGAACCGCGGCATTGAAGGCATGATTCAGGCGGTCCAATATGCCCGGGAAAACAACATCCCCTATTTCGGAATTTGCCTGGGGATGCAGATGGCGGTCATCGAATACGCCCGTCATGTCTGCGGATTGGAGAAAGCCAACAGCTCCGAGTTTGATCTGACCACCAAATATCCCGTCATCGACCTTTTACCCGAGCAGCGCAATATCCAGGACAAAGGGGCTTCCATGCGGCTGGGCGCCTGGCCCTGTGTTGTGCAGGATGAGTCTTTCGCCTTCGGCGCCTACGGGCAGAAGGAAATCTCCGAACGACATCGCCACCGCTATGAATTCAACAACGACTTCAAGAAAATTTTGACGGAAAAAGGCTTGCGCATTACCGGTGCTTCACCGGACGGCTCGTTGGCCGAAATAATTGAAATTAAAGATCATCCATGGTTCCTGGGCTGCCAGTTCCATCCGGAATTTAAATCCCGACCCACGAAACCCCATCCGCTCTTTACTCAATTCATCCAAGCAGCGTTGAATCAGCCCGGGAAATAGCGTATCTTCCGTAATTTCCTTTATCGAGATTGGAGATTTAAATGAAATGCCCCTGCTAAGAAAAAATCGTCAAGCCCTTTTAGTCCTGGAAGACGGGAGTGTCTTTGAGGGTTTTACTTTTGCGGGCGCAGGTGAAACACTGGGGGAAGTCGTCTTCAATACAGGCATGACCGGTTATCAGGAAGTGATTACCGATCCCTCCTATAAAGGCCAGATCGTCACGATGACATATCCGTTGGTCGGCAATTACGGCATTAATGACGATGACATGGAATCGGCAGGCATTCATCTGGAAGGTTTTATTGTTAAAGAATATCAGTCCAATCCCAGCAACTGGCGGATGAAGACAAGTTTAAAATCTTTTCTGGAAGATTCCGGCAAAATCGGACTGGAAGGCATCGACACGCGCGCTCTGACACGACGCTTGCGTCTGTCCGGTTCGATGAAAGGGATTATTTCTACACAGACAAAAAACGTCGCCGAGTTGCTGACAAAGGTTCGGTCTTATCCAGGACTCGTAGGGCGGGACCTGGTGCGAGAGGTTTCCTGCCAAAAACCCTATTTGTGGAAAAATGGTGCCCCGGCCAAAAGTAAAATCCCCGTTAAAAAACCGGTCAAAAAGCTGCGTGTCGTTGTATTGGATTGCGGCGTCAAATATAATATTCTCAGGCTTCTGGAAAATAACGGCTTTGAAGTTGTTGTCGTGCCGGCGTTTGCCACCGGTGCGGAAATTCTTTCGTATCAGCCAGACGGGGTATTGCTGTCCAATGGACCCGGTGATCCTGCTGCTCTTCCCTACATCGTGGATGCCGCGCGAACGGTCATGGGCCAAGCGCCCGTCTTCGGCATCTGTCTGGGGCATCAGATTATCGGCCAGGCCATCGGCGGCACTACGGAAAAGTTAAAATTCGGTCATCACGGCATTAATCAGCCTGTCAAAAATATGGAAACCGGCCGAGTCGAAATCACATCTCAGAATCACGGCTTTGTGGTCGTGCCGGAATCGGTCGAAAATAAAGCAAACAAATCATATATAAATTTAAATGATGCGACTTCCGAAGGCATGAAGCTTTCCGGGACCATGAGTGTGCAGTATCATCCCGAAGCAGCGCCGGGGCCGCACGATACGGAATATCTGTTTTCACAGTTTGTTCAAATCATAAAAAACGAAAAGGGGAAAGCCAAGTGATTCTGATCATTGATTTCGGCTCACAGTATAACCAGCTTATCGCGCGCCGGGTGCGTGAACATCATGTATATTGTCAGATTGAACCACCCGACATCCCCCTGGAAGCGATTAAAGCGCTCGCGCCGGAAGGCATTGTTCTTTCCGGCGGTCCGGCCAGCATATACTCCAAAGACTCGCCGCGCGTGGATCGCGACATCTTTGAGCTCGGCATTCCTGTGCTGGGAATTTGCTACGGACTGCAATACATGGTGGATTCACTGGGCGGCAAGGTTCTCGGTTCGACCAAGCGCGAATACGGATTTGCCGAGCTATCCGTCAAAAAACAAAAAGGTATATTCTCCGGCGTGGAGAAAAAGACACAGTGCTGGATGAGTCACGGTGATTCCATCGGCACGCTGCCGGAAGGTTTTTCCATTACCGCTTCGACTCCGAATACGAAAGTTGCCGCCGCAGAGAATGTGAAAAGACATTTTTACGGCCTGCAATTTCATCCCGAAGTTGTTCATACGCAAGCCGGCAAAAAAATGCTGGCCAATTTTCTGTTTGAAATCTGTCACTGTAAAAAATCCTGGTCGATGAAATCCTTTGTGAATCATGCCGTAGATGAAATTCGTCAACAGGTGGGATCGGAAAAAGTTATCCTGGGGCTTTCCGGTGGCGTGGATTCATCCGTGTCAGCTGTACTGCTGCACAAAGCGATCGGTAAACAACTCACGTGCGTGTTTGTGGACAACGGCGTATTACGGGCCGGTGAGGCCGAGCGCGTCATTGGAATGTTTAAAAAGCACCTGCATATCAATTTGCATTTTGCCCGATCGGGGAAACTTTTTCTTAAAAAATTAAAAGGTGTGACCGACCCCGAAAAGAAACGCAAAATCATCGGCCGCACTTTTATTGAAGTATTTGACACGGAAGCGCGTAAAATCAAAAATGTAAAATTTCTGGCGCAGGGAACGCTTTATCCGGATTTGATCGAATCGCGTTCGGCCTTCGGCGGTCCCAGCGCGGTAATCAAGTCGCATCACAATGTTGGCGGCCTGCCCAAAACAATGAAATTGCAGCTGGTCGAGCCGCTCAAACATCTCTTTAAAGATGAAGTACGTCTTTTGGGAAAAGAGTTGGGTCTGGCCGATGATGTTGTCTGGCGTCAACCCTTTCCGGGCCCGGGCCTTGCAATCCGCATCATCGGCGATGTGAACAGTCAGCGGCTGTCCGTGCTGCGCAAGGCCGATACCATTCTGATGGAAGAAATTCGCGCGGCCAATCTTTACTATCAATTATGGCAATCATTCACGGTAATGCTGCCGCTCAAGAGCGTCGGCATCATGGGTGATCAACGAACGTATGAAAATATCGTTGCGATCCGCGCGGTGACCAGTGATGACGCTATGACGGCGGACTGGGCCAGGCTGCCGCAGGATCTGCTGGCTCGCGTATCCACGCGCATCATTAATGAAGTACGCGGTATCAACCGCGTGGTTTATGACATCAGCTCCAAGCCGCCTAGCACAATTGAATGGGAATAGGCAGTGCCGAAAAGAAACGACATCAAGAAAATACTGCTCATCGGTTCCGGACCGATCATTATCAGTCAGGCCTGTGAGTTCGACTATTCCGGCACACAGGCCTGCAAGGCTTTGCGCGAGGAGGGCTATGAAGTCGTGCTGATCAACAGCAACCCGGCGACGATCATGACCGATCCCGAAATGGCCGACCGCACTTATATCGAACCGATTACCCCGGAAGCCGTGGCTAAAGTGATTGCCCGTGAACGTCCCGACGCGCTGCTCCCGACTTTAGGCGGTCAGACCGGCCTCAACACCGCCGTGGCTCTGGCGGAGTCCGGCGTGCTGACAAAATACGGGGTGGAAATGATCGGGGCGTCTCTCGACGTCATTCACAAAGCAGAAGACCGCGAAAAATTTCGCCACGCGATTGAAAAAATCGGCTTAAGAATGCCCAAAAGCGGTTTTGCACGCAACATGAATGATGTCTTGAAAATTGCCGACACGATCGGCTTCCCGATTATTCTTCGCGCTTCCTTTACGTTGGGTGGCACGGGCAGCGGCGTGGCGTACAACCGCGAGGAACTTGTCGAGATCGCGAAGGCGGGGCTCGACGCCAGCATGATCACGGAGGTCATGATCGAGGAATCCGTACTGGGCTGGAAAGAATACGAACTGGAAGTGATGCGCGACAGGGCCGACAATGTTGTTATCATCTGCTCTATTGAAAATTTTGACGCGATGGGCGTGCACACGGGTGAATCGATAACGGTTGCCCCGGCGCAAACCCTGACGGATCGTGAATACCAGATGATGCGGGATGCCGCCATCGCCATCATGCGTGAAATCGGGGTGGAAACGGGGGGCTCCAATGTGCAGTTTGCCATTCATCCCCGGACCGGCGAGATGATTGTTGTGGAAATGAATCCTCGCGTGTCGCGCTCTTCGGCGCTGGCATCAAAAGCCACCGGGTTTCCGATTGCCAAAATCGCCGCCAAATTGGCTGTCGGCTACACACTCGATGAAATTCCCAACGACATCACGCGCGAAACGATGGCGTCTTTTGAACCGACCATCGATTATTGCGTAGTGAAAATTCCACGCTGGACGTTTGAAAAGTTTCCTGAAACGGAAGATTTTCTCACAACCTCCATGAAGTCGGTCGGCGAAACGATGGCCATTGGCCGAACCTTTAAAGAATCGCTGCAAAAGGCTATCCGTTCACTGGAAATCGGCCGTTTCTCTCTGGACCAGGCACTGCCTGAAGATGTAAAGAATAAAAAGGATTTCCTTAAAAGCAAACTAATCAAGCCCAATTCACTAAGGCTTTTTTACATAGCTGCCGCGCTGCAAGACGGCATGACCATTGACGCACTCTATGTATTAACCAAAATTGATCCCTGGTTTTTGCATCAGATCAAAGAAATCGTGGATGCGGAAGAAGAACTGAAAAATTCACCTCCGACGACGGCATTGCTGCGGTCAGCCAAGGAGATGGGATTTTCCGACCGTGCGCTGGCATCTTTCTGGAAGATGACCGAACTGGAAATTCGCTCCTGGCGCGAGCGTGAAAAGATTCTTCCGGTCTATAAACTGGTGGATACATGTGCGGCGGAGTTTGAAGCCTATACGCCTTATTACTACTCCACATACGAAACGGAAAATGAAACCAGGCCTTCATCTAAAAAGAAAGTCGCCATCATAGGCGGCGGACCTAACCGTATCGGTCAGGGCATTGAATTTGACTACTGCTGTGTTCATGCTTCGTTTGCCCTGCGCGAAGAAGGCATTGAGAGCATCATGATCAACTCCAATCCCGAAACGGTCAGCACGGACTACGACACATCGGATAAACTGTTTTTCGAACCGGTGACGCTGGAAGATGTCTTGCACATCATTCAGGCGGAAAAACCCGACGGTGTGATTGTCCAATTTGGCGGTCAAACGCCGCTCAATCTGGCACGCGGCTTGGAAGCGGCCGGTGTGCCGATTATCGGGACGTCGCCTACCGCGATCGACCGGGCCGAAAATCGTGACCGCTTTCAGGAAATCGTTCATAAATTACATCTTAACCAACCGGATAATGACACGGCGATGGATGTGGAAACGGCGCTCATCGCCGCATCCCGCATCGGCTACCCCGTGCTGGTGCGCCCCTCTTACGTTCTGGGCGGCCGGTCGATGGAAATTGTCTATGACCCGGAAACCCTGCGGTCATTCATGGCCAAGGCGCTTCTGGTTTCTCCCGGCCATCCGATTCTGATCGACAAGTTTCTGGAAGATGCGGTGGAAGTGGATGTGGACGCCGTCAGCGACGGCAAGACAACGGTTGTGGCCGGTATCATGGAGCATATTGAGGAAGCGGGCATTCATTCCGGCGACAGCGCCTGCATTTTGCCTTCGCTCACGCTTTCGGCTCCTTTATTGGAATTGATTGAAAAACAGACGAAAATGCTGGCCGCCGAGCTGCACGTCGTCGGTCTCATGAATATTCAGTATGCCATTAAAGATGAGACTTTGTATGTTCTGGAAGTCAACCCCCGCGCATCACGCACCGTACCGTTTGTCAGCAAGGCTATCGGCATACCATTGGCCAAACTGGCCACCAAAGTCATGCTGGGCAAAAGCCTGCAGGAACTTGGCTTCACGAAAACCATCAAACCAAAACATGTATCCGTCAAGGAAGCGGTCTTTCCCTTCAACCGTTTTCCGGAAGTTGATATTCTCCTGGGGCCGGAAATGAAGTCAACCGGCGAAGTGATGGGAATCGATCAATCCTTCGGCCTAGCGTTTGCCAAATCGCAGATGGCTGCAGGCTTTAAAATATCAAAGTCGGGATCTATCTTGATCAGTGTTCATGATGATCATAAGGCCAGGATTGTGGACGTTGCGAAGTCATTTGAGAAGCTCGGTTTTAAAATTCTGGCAACGGTCGGGACAGCCAGATATTTGAGCAATCACGGCATTCACGCAACCGTTGTCCATAAAGTCAGTGAAGGCCGGCCGCATATCGTTGACTTCATTAAAAACGGTGATATCCAGATGGTAATCAACACCAGTGTCGGACGCAAATCGTCCCGGGACGCTTATCACATCCGCCGCGGCGCTTTAACCTACAATATTCTTTACACCACAACACTGGCAGGCGCACGGGCTTTGAGCGAAGCGACTAAAGCCATGATCAGCGAAGACTGGCAGGTTTGTCCCCTGCAGGAGTATTACAAGAAATGACCTTATCGGAAGAACCTTTGAATGAATCAGGCCGTCCCCGTGAAGCGTGCGGCCTATTTGCCATTTACGGACATGAGGAAGCCGCCCGCGTTGCTTTCTTCGGCCTTTTCGCCCTGCAGCACCGTGGACAGGAATCGGCGGGTATTGTGACCTCGGACGGCTGTCAGGTGATGGAACACAAAGGTATGGGATTGGCCTCCAATGTGTTCAAGGAATCAAACTTGCAAAAGCTTGTCGGCTCTCTGGCAATCGGCCATGTGCGCTACTCCACAACCGGCTCTTCCACCCTATCCAATGCCCAACCTTTCTTAGTGCATGTTGGAGAAGAATACTACGCACTGGGGCACAACGGCAACATCGTCAACGCCCAAAAGCTTCGCGCCGAACTGGAAAACAACGGTTCGATATTCCAATCCACGATGGATAGCGAAGTCATCATCCATTTGATGGCGCCGCATCTGAAAAAGGGATTGGAAGAAGCGCTCCCCATCGCGCTACAAAGAGTGGAAGGCGCTTACAGCCTAGTCATGCTGACCCGCGATAAAATTATTGCGGCCCGCGATCCGCGCGGTTTCCGGCCGCTGGCACTGGGCAAGCTCAACGGCGGCTGGGTGGTCGCATCGGAAACTTGCGCATTTGATCTGGTGGGTGCCGAGTATATCCGTGACGTCGAGCCGGGGGAAATCATCATCATCGATTCAAAGGGTTACAAGAGTTTGAAACCTTTTGCGCCGATGAAGCACTGCCACTGCATTTTTGAGCTGATTTATTTTGCCCGCCCCGACAGTCAGATTTTCGGTCAGAATGTGTATCTGTGCCGCAAGCGGCTTGGGCATGAACTGGCTCGGGAATACCGTCCGGATGTGGATATTGTCATGCCGTTCCCGGATTCAGGAAATTACGCAGCATTAGGCTACGCGGAAGAAAGCGGTACCCCTTTTGAAATGGGTATGATCCGTAACCACTATGTCGGCAGAACCTTCATTCAGCCCACTCAGCCGATGCGCGATTTTG
>CAZOPH010000019.1:19710-21514 GCA_964581635.1 uncultured Smithella sp. | reverse complement strand
ACATTTAATTTTTTGTATTTTCCCGATATCCAGTTTTCCAAATCCGAGCAGTACCATTTTGAGAATCTCCGGTCAGACGGTCCTCCTGCCAAATTGGTGTAGATATCGTCCGTGGAAAGATCTGTAACCAATCTGAAACTCGGAGCAAAAGAGGTTTGTCTGCCGGCGCTTTCAAAAATCTGTCCCTGGTGCGGTGTTGCGAGGCTTCCGATGATCGTTATGGGTCCACGGTCGAACCCTAAAAATTTTGGAAGCTTGCCGTCAAAAAGGATATTTTTCATAACGACTTTCCGGGCATTACCCCATTTTTCAAGCGGTTCCTTCAGCGCTTTTTCGGCTGCTTGTAAATAGATATCTTCTCTTTTTCTGCCGCCGAACCATAATGATTTTTCAGAAAGGAGTATGCGGTCGAAGTTGATATAAAAATCGTTGAACATGCCTGTATGCTTGTCGATGTATCCAACAACCTCTGTGCCGAAACCGTTCTTGCCGAAAACTTCCAGGTAAAGTTCTTTGTAAAACCTGTCAAAGAGAAAAGCTTCTTCCGAATCAGCAGAATATTCAAAATTCCAATTCTTGAGAATTTTTCCCGGTTTTGTATCAGGAAGAAGAGGACCGAGAATCTTCATAAATAATTCAGCCTGCGTGGAATACACGTCATAATGTAATTTGAACATATACTCACAGGTAATTTTATTGTTTTCAAAAAGAAGTTTGCCGATCCGGTCTGAGCGATAGGATCCCATTCCGACATTGATGGGATCAACCTTTCCATATTCATTAAGGTTCTGGTTGGTTGTCACAAAGTAGCCGCACTCGGGGTTGTAGCATCGCGGCAGGTCTTCCGGTTTTTCAAATCCCTGCCAGTCATTTTTTTCCTCCCAGCCCGGCAAGGGAACAAATCCACTGATCCCTTTCCTTCTTTTCGGCATCAGACCGGACATCTGATAGCCGATATTTCCGTCCTTGTCCGCAAGGATCCAATTCCATGATGTTTCGACGCGGCCCAAAAGATCCATTCCTTCCGTAACCGTCTTCGCGTCCAGCACCTTGATAAAACTGTCCAAGGTGGCAGAACCTGAAAATGCAGGAGCCCAGGCAGTGCTTATATAATGTCCTTCCTTGTGCGGATCCCCTTCCAGGACACCGTGGTTGTTTTCATAAAAGACTATTTTTACGGGATCATTTTTCTTTCTTATTATTATTTCTTCCCTTTCGGTAAATGGCATCCATTGGTCAGGTTCACGTAAATATTTACCGCCTTTACATTTTTCAATCCAGGAATCTGTGCCGTCCATAAACGTATACGTCGCACTCCATGCCAGGTTTGGATTTCGGCCTACTAAAAGGGCCGGGGCGCCGGGCATGGTTCCGCCCATTGCATAGGTGTCTTGCGTTTGAAGGACCATTTCATACCAGACATTCGGAAGCCTGTTTACTTCCAGGTGAGGGTCATTTGCCAGAATCGGCTTTCCCGAAGCTGTCTTTTTTCCTGAGACTGCCCAGTTATTGGATGCCATCATCAATGGTGCGGCGATATTCCAGAGAGATGCAGGAGAAACGAGCCGTTCCTGAAGTTCAACTTTTTTTACAAGATCAATATCGAGACCTCCCAGTATTCCCGGGAAAAGCTCGTCTAATCTTTCTTTGTCCAGGCCTGCCTGGACAAACTCGATAAACAATCTTTCCATTTCGCCCTGGGACTGTGCCAGCGTGAGATAGCCGACCATCCGTGAGATAAGAATCACGTCTTCCGCGCGCCAGGGCTCCGGTTGATAACCGAAAAGTTTGAATTCCCACGGAA
>CAZOPH010000019.1:1700-19610 GCA_964581635.1 uncultured Smithella sp. | reverse complement strand
TCTTCCGCGCGCCAGGGCTCCGGTTGATAACCGAAAAGTTTGAATTCCCACGGAATTTTTTCCGCAAGAGCCTTGTTTATTCCATGACAGTATGCATCAATTATTTTTTCCGCTTCGGGAGAGAATTTTTCAATTTCCGAAGCAGTTGAGCCGGCCCAGTTCATTCGCTTGAAGAATTTGTCGATTCCCAGCACTTCGTCGCTTGAATCAAGGATTTCAGAGGCGCGGCCCTGTCCCAGGATACGCATTAAAAGTATCTGCATTCCCCTGTCTTTTCCATGGGCATATCCCATCAGTCCGAAGACTTCCGTCTTGTCTTTCCCCGCAACGTGGCAGACACCGTGCTTATCTCTCCAGATTTTCTCGCTTGTATTCATATCTCCTCCTCATTCCAGGTTTGGATAATGAAGCAACCAATGGGCTTCCAGCTCAAACTCTCAGTCTTTTCTAAAATAGCTGTTATGCATTTTATGAATCCAGAACTGCCGTAAGAGCTTTTACCACATATTAAGTTAGAGTTCTGCCATTTTTTAATTCTCGATTCTGGAACGTCTCCGGGGCTGAAGAAAAGTGATTCAATCAGATGCGTGGCTTCGTACCGGGAAAACAAGATTTCATACCACAATAAATGACGCTGTTTTTTCCTCTTTCAAAAAAAATAAACAGTGCTAGAATGATAGCCAGCCGATATGCAAACACAAGTGATTCAAAAAAACAGGGATGACGCCCAGACCTGTCCGCGCTACATGCGGATCAGGGAGACGCTTCTCTCCACGCCTGTCAGCCTGTGCCCGGAGCGCGCTCTGCTCGTCACCGAGTACTTTAAAAGGCATGACCATAAAAAAGAGCCTATGGTTGTGCGCAGGGCCAAGGCCCTTAAGCACATCCTTGAGAATAAAAAGATCAATATCTATGACGATGAACTGATTGTCGGGAATATGGGCAGCAGCCGCATCTCGGCGATTATGCAGCCTGAACTGGCCGGAGTCTTCATGAGTGAAGAGCTCCTTTGGATCAACAGGCGTAAAACAACGCCTTTCAAAATCCCGTTCAGGGAGCGCCTCAAACTTTTTCTGAAAGTAAACCCCTATTGGATGATGCGGAACATGGCCTTCAGGGCTTTTTCACCGCACCTTGGCGAAATGGCTCGCTATGTCAAAGAGCAGTTGAACGCCACATACTATCTGGTCAATGAGGCCGGAGGCATAGGACACTTCCTGCCGAATTATGAAAAGGCTCTTAACCTGGGACTAAGGGGCTATTCGAATAAGCTGAAGGGCAAAAACGGTGACTTTTACCAGGCGGCACAGATTGCCTGCGAGGCGCTCTCGATGTATGCGACAAGACTGGCCGGGGAAGCGGCAAAACTGGCTGATCATGAGCCTGATGCTTTGCGTGCCTCTGAACTGAGGGAGATTGCCCGCATCTGCCGCAAGGTACCGATGGACCCGCCCGGGACCTTTCATGAGGCACTGCAGGCCTTATGGCTCCTCCACATGGCCGTTAATCTGGAGGGGCTTAACTCAGCCATATCCTTCGGTCGGATCGACCAATATCTATATCCGTTCTTTAAAGCCGATCTCGAGGCCGGAAGGATCACGCCCGAGAAGGCAAGGGAATTGCTGCTCTTGTTTTCAGCCAAGGCCGTTGAACATGTATTCCTCATCTCAGAGCGGACAAGCCAGTATCACGGTGGCTATCTTGTCGTTCAGGCCGCGATCGTGGGCGGCCTCAACGAAGGGGGTGAGGATTCGACCAACGAACTCACTTATATATTCCTGGATGTCATGGAACAATTGGGGCTCAGGGATCCCAACTATCAGGCCAGGATCCATAAGGACTGCCCCGAATCCTACTTACGGCGCGTCGTTGACGTGGCTAGAAAAGGCGGCGGTGTCCCCGCGGTTTTCTGCGACGAGGCGGCTATTTCCGCACTCACGTCTCACGGCTATCCGGTTAGCGAAGCCAGGAAATATGCTGTTGTCGGGTGCGTTGAACTCGCGTTGCCGGGAAAGAGTTTTTTCTCGACGGATGCCGGACTTATGAACCTGCCGCTGTGCCTTGAACTTGCGCTCAATCAGGGCAGAAGGTTCGGGAAAAAGACCAGGCTGGGCGCTGCTACGCCTGATCCCCTGACCATGGCCAACATGGATCAGGTTGTTGATGCATTCCGCAGGCAGGTGGAATTCATGGTCAAAAGAATGGTGGATGACCTCAGGGTCATGGAGAGGGGGAATCGTGACTATCACCCGACGCCTTTTTCCTCGATGCTTGTTGACGGGTGCATTGAAAACGGCAGAGATGTGACCGCAGGCGGCGCCTATTACAATTCGAGCGGTGTGCAGGGTGTGGGGCTGGCCGATGTGGCTGATTCACTTGCTGCAATGGAGGAGGTGGTCTTTGTTCAGAAAAAATATTCGCTGCCGGATTTGATAAAGGCTGTTAAAAGTAATTTTAAGGATGCGGTTGTACTGCGTTCGGAACTCTTGAAGGCGCCGAAATTCGGTAACGACAATCCTTTGCCGGACGGCTATGCCAATCTTGCAGCGCATATCTTTCATGATGCCCTCACAAGTCATACAAATACCCGTGGCGGGCGGTATGTGCCGGGGTTCTACTCCGTAACCTGCCATGTGGCTTTCGGTAAAAGGACGCCTGCACTACCAAGCGGAAGGCTTTCCGGCGAGCCTTTTGCCCCGAGTCTTGGACCGGCCAACGGCAAAGACCGTCTCGGGCCCACAGCGCTTCTCAATTCGGTTGCCCATGTGGATTCCAGGCTGGCCATGAACGGCTATGCCCTGAACCTCAGGTTTGACCCCGAAACGCTGGCGGGCGAAAAGGGCGTGAACATACTGACTTCGCTTGTCAAAGGATTTTTCTCGCAGGGCGGCATGGAGCTTCAGCTCAATGTGCTGGATGCCGAGAAACTTGAGGATGCCAGACGACACCCGGGAAAGTACCCGGGGCTGGTAGTCAGGGTCGCGGGCTACTGCGCATATTTCGATGACTTGCCTGATGCAAGCAAGCTGGAGATCATATCGCGCACCCGTCTCAGGGCATGAGGGTATAATGAGTTTCATATAGTTTATCATAAACATTCAATGCCCTATCAAAGCGGAAAAAAATGGGTAAACGCAAATTGATGAAACATCGATATCGTCGTTTTTCTTTCCTGTCCGACATGGAGGGGATTAAAAATGCCATCGGGGAGTTGCACGGAAAGTTTTTTCCCAAACAACCCGTTTTGAATCAGAACGCTCACCTGAAGGATTCTCACCCTTTGCCGGATGAAGCGTGGTTTATTCAGACCCTTAAAGACAAAATTGCCAATCATCCGGACAATGTCATGGATTATCCGTTTTATGGCGAACCGTTTTACGAGGAACCGCTGGTTGGCTTTGTACGCGGCAATGATCCGATCCTGGAACGTTACAAGAAGATTATCGGGCCTCACCATTTCACCCCATGGGAAATCATGCGCTGGCAAGCGGAAAACAACGGGGTCAAACCGCCCGCGTCCGAAGATCTTAGTGTGGTTTCTTTCGTCATGCCTTTTTCGCCAAAAACCAAACGGGATAATGCCGCCGCCGTTGATTGGCTATCCGAAAGATGGGCGCAGACGCGCCTTCTGGGTGAAATCTTCAGCCAGGCTATTGTGCGTGAAATCGTTACCGACCTGATGGGGAGGGGTATCCTGGCCGTTTCGCCGGACGTGACTCCCCTGTTCAAAAAAAAGCGCTATCCGAAAGTCGGATGGGCTTCTCCCTGGTCCCATAGACATATGGCTTATGCCGCCGGCCTGGGAACCTTCGGGATGCATGACTTCATGATCACGGAAAAAGGTGCGGCGGTAAGGTTCGGCAGCTTTGTCGTCAATTTGAAGCTTAAGCCCAACCGGACGCGCCCGGAGGATATTCATGCCTATTGCCTACATTACCAGGGCCTGGAGTGCATGCAGTGCGCAAAGCGTTGCCCCGTGGAAGCCATAACGCCTCAGAAGGCCCATGACAAGGAAGCCTGTGCACAGCGGGTGGGCAAATCCATTCCTTACTGCAATAAACATTATCACATCTTTATCTATGGATGCGGCTTGTGCGCTACAGGGGTCCCATGTGAATCAGGGATTCCGAAGCCACTCCAGCGTGGTGTTGTATGAGCATGCCAAGCATAGGGACGATCGATAAAATTAATGCCCCAGCGGTTAAGAAGTTCATTCAGGCCGAAGGCATAGATCTGGTGGGAATTGCCGATGCACAAAATATTCTTCCGGCTCATCCGCTCCGGCCGGTCAAAGCACTGATGCCATCTGCACGAAGTGTCATCGTCATGGCTGTTTCTCATTCGCTGGGCGCCGTGTATTCACCAGACATTCTGCTCTGGACGCGAAACAAAATGCAGACCTCCCGGTTGCTGGATGAAACCGCGGAAAAAATTGGCCGCCTGCTTGAACAGCAAGGTTTTCTCTCCCTTCCGATTTCTGCAGACAAGCCGGTGCAGATCTTCAAACACAACCCAGAAACCGGCAAGAAGTTCCATCAGACCCGTACCTCAGGTTTTCTCTCCCTGAAGCATGCAGCGATCAGTTGCGGCATGGGTGAGATGGGCCGGAACAACCTGTTGCTTACACCCGAATTCGGACCACATCAGCGGTTGTGCGCCATCGTGACGGAAGCGCCCCTCGAAGCTGATCCAGGGAAGAAATTTGATCTTTGTCTCGACTGTAAGCGATGCGTAAATGCCTGTCCTTCAGGGGCATTAAAAGCAGACCGCTATGATGTGGACCCATGTTTTGCCTACTGGAGCTCTGGTTTCAAGCATCTGCCGCCTGTCCGTTTTCGGGAATGGCCGGGATATATCAAAATGCTGCATCAACATCTGAAACAGCGGGATCTCCTAGTGGAAATGGGGCAGACTTATATTACGGATGTAGATAATTGCATTGAATGTATGCGTGTTTGCCCGGTCGGGGAAAATTGGAAGAAAATTCGACCGAAAGTGCTTCCCCCGCAGAGATCCAGCGGCACGCAGGGTCAGTAGTAAATCGGATTATAAACTAATGAAAAGGCAACAGTTTTCCTGTCAAGAAAAACAAAAACCTCCTTTATACAATACAGGTCTCGAATTATCTTGACATTGGTTTGAATATCATCTATGGTTCAACCACTGGGCCAATCAACCACTTTGTCCTGACGGTCCGGATGGAGATTCATTATGCCGGTCAGTGCTGTCTTTGCCCAGCCAATTATGCGTTCAAGGCTCCACGAGGAAATCGCGACCGTTATACAGAAGCAGATCATGAACGGTTCGATTCTTCCGGGCGATAAGCTGCCGCCTGAACGTGAAATGGCTGAGACATTCCATGTGAATCGTACTACCTTACGTGAAGCCCTGCGCAAACTCGAGAACCTTGAACTACTCGAAATCCGCCACGGCGACGGGGTTTATGCCAGAAACTTCCTGGATAGCGGCAACCTGGATCTCATCAAGGCCGCCGTCAGCATGGATGTCGATAATGCCACCCTCGTCAATGTACTGGAGGTGCGCAGCTTCGTCGTGCCGGAGATGGCTTATATCGCCGCGCGAAAGCGCACCGCCGCCGACTTGGACGAACTTCAACAGGTCATCTTCCATCAGGATCTGACCATGCTGGAGAGGGATATTCAGGTCCACCAGAGAATTGCCCGCGCCACCCACAACATGCTCTGTACCATTTTTCTCAACTTCTTCAATCAGCTCTTTCGCAAGTATGGTTATCTGTATTTCGATGATGAACGTAACATTGAACACTCCCGCACGTTTCATAAAGAGATTTTCGAGGCCATCAAGAATCAGCAGGCGGATGACGCCCGACGCATCATGCAGGACGTGCTCCGGTATGCGGAACAGGTCGTGAAGGCTAATTTAGCTCGCACATCGTAAAAAGGATTCTCAACCATGCAGCGGTTTATCGAGCATCACACAAACGAGCATTTTGATGTCATTGTCCTAGGCGGCGGCATTACCGGGGCCTCAGTTGCCTATGAGGCGGCAACTAGGGGATTGAAGGTAGCCCTGCTGGAGAAAAAGGACTTTTCGTGGGCTACTTCGGCTGCAACCTCCAAGTTGATCCACGGCGGGATGCGCTATCTGGCCAACGGAGAGATCAGGCTGGTGCGCGAGTCACTCCGCGAGCGCCGGGTGCTTGAAAATATTGCCCCCAACTTCGTCTATCCCATGCCTGTCATGATGACCCACAACAATACGCAGTTTAAGAACAACAAACGGGTTGTGAAGGTGGGCATGCTGATGTACGACGTGCTTTCATACGACAAGAACTTCACCTGGGATAAGAGTAAGAAAATTCCCACGCACAGAACCATTTCCAGGCAGGAGGTGCTGAAGAGAGAGCCGAACATACGCGCCACGGGCCTGACCGGTGCATCGATTTTCTATGACTGTACCAGCATCTTTCCCGAGCGGTTGACTCTAGCCTTCATCAAGTCTGCGGTTGCTTACGGTGCCAAGGTTTCCAATTATACCCGGATTGATGGATTTCTTTTCAATGACCGGCATGAAGTAACCGGCGTGCAGGCCAAAGATCTATTAAGTGGCGCTACCCACACGCTCAGTGGAACTATCACCATCAACTGTGGTGGGCCATGGGCGGATATCCTGCTCGGTCTGGCCAAATCAAACAGCGACAGCTGCGTGCTGCGCCGCTCCGAAGGAATTCATATCATCACCGGTAAGAAGCTGCTTTCCGGCAAATATGTGGTGGGCTCCATGACCCCGTCGGGCCGTCACTTCTTCCTCATCCCATGGCGGAACCACACCCTGATCGGCACTACCGACAAACCTTTCACCGGTAATCCGGACGAATACCATGTTACGCGGCACAGTATCAACGAACTGATTGCCGAAGTCAATGCCTCCTTTGGCGACGGGAAACTAAGTTTCGCCGACGTTATGCATGCCTTCGGCGGTTTGCGGCCGCTGGTTGAGGACCAAACCGAAGAAACTTATACATGCTCACGCCGTTATGAAATCTTTGACAATGCCGAAGAAGGGCTAAACGGTCTGATTACGGTTGAGGGGGGCAAATACACCACCAGTCGCAAACTGGCTGAAAACTGCCTGAAGATCGTGGCGGCGAAACTTGGCCGCTCATTGGGCAAGAGCAGGACCAACAAACAGCGTCTATCCGGGTGCGCCATACCCGATTTGAACACTTTTCTGCTTGATGTCAAGAGGAACAACCCGGATTTTTCCGGAGAAACCCTGGATTATCTCAGCCGCAATTACGGCACCGAATACGAAACGATTCTCAAACTGGCACGCCAAGACCCATTCCTGGCCGAAGCAGTGAACGCCGATGGTGAGATTCTGGCCGAGGTCACATATGCCATACGCAACGAAATGGCACGCACCCTGTCCGATATCGTCATGCGCCGCACCGGCATCGGTACCCTGGGTAATCCCGGCGATGAAGTGCTGCAAAGGGTTGCAGCCCTTGCCGCTCGGGAGTTGAGCTGGGATGCGGGAAAAATGAAACAGGAAATTTTGGATACGACTAATCTGCTCAAGCTGCCGGAGGCATAACACACCACTGGGGTGTGAAGAGATGTGACACACATGCGGCAGCAAAATATAACTGCAAAATGTAAAATTTTATAAAGCGGAGGGTTAAGGTATGGGCTCAAAAATACGCAGGCCGGACTGGACCGAAAAGGCCCCCGTGCCCGGAACCTTCCGGTCCATTTTCAAGTATGGCGATCCTGGCCATTTCAAGCATCCCAGTGATGCCTGGGTCAAGATGATGAAAGAAGAATTCCACTTGAGCGATGCGGATTTTTTACACAAGCAGAATGAGGGGCATGCCCAAGTGGTTCTGAACCGACCGCCGACGCTCAAATCCGGACAAACTGAGGCGTTTACGGCCATCGTGGGCAAGGAAAATGTGTCCTTAGATGACTACAGCCGTGTTAAATATTCCTCCGCCAAAACCTCCGAGGAGATTTTGGAGCTCCGTCAGGGTATCATCCGTGAGGTGGCCGACGTGGTTGTGCATCCACGGGATAAGTATGATGTGCAGAAGATCGTTCAATACTGCGATACCGAGCGCATTCCCATCACAGTCTTCAGCGGTGGTTCGTCCTGCAATTTCGGCTGCCGACCTTTCAAGGGTGGCGTCTCTCTGGTGCTCAGCACACACATGAACAAGCTCCTCGAGGTAAGCGAGCTCAATCAGACGGCACGCGTTCAGCCCGGTATGTTCGGACCAGCCTACGAGAAAGCCCTGAATCAATCTCCGGAGCTCTTTAGCACCAAGCTCCGCTATACCTGCGGCCACTTTCCACAGTCTTTCGAGTATTCCACGGTGGGTGGCTGGATCGTAACATTGGGCTCGGGCCAGGCCTCGACCTATTACGGCGACGCCTACGACATCGTCTTCAGCCAGGAATACATCACACCGACAGGCACCTTCAAAACACTGGATTACCCCGCCACGGCTACAGGACCTAAGATTAACGACATCATGAAGGGCTCGGAGGGCAGCTTTGGCATTCTGGTTGAAGTCACCATGAAAATATTCCGTTACATGCCCGAAAACACTCAGCGCTTCAGCTTCATGTACCCCACCTGGGAGGCAGCGGTGAACGCCAGCCGCGAGATCATGCAGTCCGAGTTCGGCAAGCCTGCTATCTTCCGCATCTCCGACCCGGAGGAAACCGACCGGGGCTTGAAGCTCTACGGCATGCCGGGCATTGTGGACACGTTCCTTGGACTCCGCGGGTTCAAACCCATGCGGCGTTGCCTATGCCTGGGTAATGTGGAGGGAGATAAAGATTACACCCGCTTGGTGGCTGGCAAAATCAAACGCATCGCCCATCAATATGGCGCCATCTCCCTGGGCGGTTATGCCGCACGCAAATGGGAACACACCCGCTATACCGAACCCTACATGCGCGAGGACCTGAATGATTACGGAATCCTTATTGATACTTTGGAGGCCGGTGTAACCTGGGATAATCTGCACCGCCTGCACGAGGGTGTTCGCGCTTTCATCAAAAGCCGTCCGGATACCATGTGTCTGACGCATGCCTCGCACTTCTACCCGCAGGGGACAAATCTCTACTTTATTTTCTTTGCCCGCATGGGTGTGGACGAATATGTCACTTTCCAGAGCGGAATCATTGACCAGATCCATAAATTCGGTGGTTCGTTAAGCCATCACCATGGGGTGGGCCGCCTGCTCGCACCCTGGATGGAAATACATCTGGGCAATGAACAAATGACGGTCTTGCGAACATTGAAAAAACACTTCGACCCGCACAACATTATGAATCCGGGCGGCCAACTCGGGCTCGATGATATCCCCGTACGGAGGTGAATCGGAATTCTCCCCTCCCCCTTAAGTTTTGTACTTTAACGATAAAGAGGTGCACATGAAAAAAGTCGAACCTAGAGAGAAAACTATGGCAGGGGTTATTCTGGCTGACACCAAACGCGGCATCGCGCAGGCGGTAAGCGAGGTCTTCGAGCATTTCGGCGGGGGAGGGGAACTCCTCCGTTCCAGCCGTGATGTTTACATCAAGGTCAATGGCGTAGGTTCTGAGTCTTACGTTTATACCGACCCGGAAGTGCTGCGCGAAACCATTCTCTACTTTCGCGGGTGCGGGGCACGCAAGATCTTTGTCATGGAGAATTGCACCCAGGCCAACTTCACACGCCTGGTTTTCCAGAGCACCGGATATTTGAGAATCTGTAAGGAAACAGGAGCCGTCCCGGTCTATCTGGACGAAACCCCGTCTGTCCCGGTCTTTCTGGAAGGGATCGAGGAATTCATCGACATCTCGGCCTTCGTGTTCGAAAGGCTCATGGAACAGGGCGATGAAAATTTCTACCTCTCCTTGCCCAAGCTCAAGACCCACAGTATGTCCCAGGTGACCTTGTCCATCAAGAACCAGTTCGGACTCGTACATCAGAGGAGTCGAATCGCTGACCACAACTACCGTCTCCACCAAAAGTTTGCGGACATCTACCGATTGCTGCGGCCGGATTTCGCCCTGATTGACGGCCTGATCGCCACCAATCACGGCCATTATCCCACAACGTATAACGCCGGCGAATGCATAGTACCCATGAATCTCCTTATCGGCGGGCCAGATCCCCTGGCCACTGACGTAGTTGGGGCCGCCTTGATGGGCTTCAGTTTGTCTGAGGTTAAACACCTTGATTTATGCCGCGCCACAGGCATCGGCCAAAGTGACATGGAACAAATTCATATCATCAATCAGCCACTGTTTGATGAACGCAAACAGAACTTCACCTGCGAGCTGCTTGATGACTATCCGCCGGACATCACATTCCTCCGGGGCAGTGAACGCTGTTGCAAAGAGGGCTGCCGCCGCAACACGGAGAGTATCGTAGAGATGATCTACCGTGACCATAACGGGAAAGGCGGTTTTACAATCCTCATGGGCAAGGGTATCGACAAGCAGGCGGTGGACCGGATCAAGGGTCGAGCACACATCGCCGGCAGCTGTGCCATCCAGGATTACGGTGTTGCTCTCCAAAGGCGCCTGGGTAAGCGCAATGTGACCATGAGTCCGGGATGCAATGATCTGGCGCTGTCAACCGCCGGCTTGTGTAAACAAATGCGGATCCATCCCCTCCGTTTGTCGCGAGTGGATCCGGTACGCTCCGCAGCGCTGTTAATTACAGCCAGGCTTAAAGGCTCTCAAGCCAATGTCGTCCCCTTGATTTAGGACAGAACAGGTTGAGGTAAATCCATGAACGACAAAAGTTATATCATCGCCATCGATTCCGGAACCCAGAGCATCCGTGCGGTGCTTTTCGATCGTCACGGCACTCAAATCGCTTTAGAGCAAGCCGACTACGAACCGTATTTTTCCCTGTCCCCCGGTTGGGCCGAGCAGCGGACCGAAGATTACTGGACAAAGCTCTGCCTGGTATGCAAGGGGCTTATAGCCAAGATTGATATCGACCTCCGGCAGATTTGTGGAATAGGGCTCACGAGCCAGCGTAACACGGTCATCCCCATGGATAAGGATGGCAATGCCTTACGACCGGGCATCATCTGGCTCGACCAGCGCACAGTTGCCAATGTGCCGCCCTTGGGTAAGCTCAGTAAGATTGCCATCAAGTTGGCAGGACAGACCGATGCACTGCGGTATGCCCAGAAGAACTCCAAGTTCCTGTGGATCAAACAAAACGAACCGGAAATTTACCGTAAGACGTACAAGTTCGTTCAAGCGTCGGGATTCTTTGCGCGTAAGCTCACTGGCGAATTTCGTGATTCCTATGGAATGGTCTCCGGTATTTATCCGTTTGATTATAGGGCACTACGCTTGTATGGTAGGGTCATGAGCTTTATCTACGATGCCCTGGGGATCGAGAGAAAACAATGCGTTGACCTCTACCCACCGGACAAAGTGTTGGGATATGTCACGGCGCAGGCCGCACAGGAAACGGGTCTTCCCGAAGGGATGCCGGTCGTCGTTGCCGCTGGTGATAAACAATGCGAGCTCCTGGGAGCCGGTGCCATCGATCCATCCATTGCCGAGATCAGTTTCGGTACGGGTACGGCCATGGAAGTCATTACACGGAAATACATCAGTGACGGGCAATTGCGCTTTTTCACCTGGCCTGCCGCAGTCCCCAAAGCATGGAATATCGAAATGTTTATCACTCGCGGTTTCTGGATGGTAACGTGGTTCAAACAGGAGTTCGGTCAACGCGAGGCTATCGAGGCACAGAAAAGAGGCGTGGCGCCAGAAGTCGTGTTAGACGAAGTGATTCGGAACATTCCTCCGGGCTCTATGGGTCTTATGTTGCAGCCATACTGGTCTCCCACGGTGAGCAACAAATACATCAAGGGTTCAATCCTCGGGTTTGGAGATATCCATACGCGGGCGCACATCTACCGGGCGATTTTTGAAGGCATCTGTTTCGAGTTACGCCGTATGCAGGAGATCGTGCAGAGTAAGACGGGTATTGCCATAAAGGAGATTCGCGTCGGCGGGGGAGGTTCGCGCAGCGACGTGGCGGTGCAGATCGCGGCTGACATGTTCAATCTGCCCGCATCGCGCATGGCGACCTCCGAGATCGCGGCGTTGGGCGCGGCCATGGACGCGGCTGTTGGTACAGGCTTGTACGCAACATTTGATGAAGCGGTGGCGGCCATGGTTCACAAGGGCAAAACCTTTATGCCCAATCCGCAAAGTCATCAAATCTATACACAGCTGTTCAAGGATGTGTATAAAAAGTCCCTTCACACGCTGGAGCCGATTAATCGCCGGATCGCTCAGATTACCGGATACCCGGCCGCATATTAAATCAGTGCAATCGTTCCATTGACATGCAGAAAATGTATTTTAATTTTGCAACAACGCTGTATGAGGAGATCCGATATAAAAAACCACCGCCTCCTGAAGTGGAATTGTATTGGGGATATCGGGGCGGAATGCGTATCAATAAAAAAGTGTCTGGCAGGGTTAAACCAGACACTTTTTTGATAAAGGGAGGAAGCACCAGAAGAATTCTTAAAGCACTCTGACCCCGAGAACTCCTTCAGCCGCTTTGATCTTCTTGACCAGGTCATCGGCTATTTCGCCGTCGATATCGATGATGTTATAGGCGACATTGCCCCTGCTCTTATTGATCATGTCGGCGATGTTGAGCTTGTTGTCGGCCATGAAGTGCGTGATCTTCTCGATCATGCCCGGCGTATTCAGATTGGAGATGGTGATCCTCTGCTTGCCGGATCTGTCGAGAACACATTCGGGGAAGTTGACGGAGTTCTTAATGTTCCCGTTTTCAAGGAAATCCATGATCTGTATAGCCGCCATGGCGGCGCAGTTTTCTTCGGACTCCTCCGTGGATGCTCCCAGATGCGGAATGGCGATGACCTTATCCGTCTTGATGACTTCTTCATCCGGGAAGTCTGTTACGTAGCAGCCTACGATTCCGTCGGCGACTGCTTTCTTCAGCGACGGGGTATCCACAAGCCCGCCTCGGGCGAAGTTGAGGAGGACCACACCCTTCTTCATGATCGCGAATTTATCGGTATTGATGAATCCCTTGGTGTCTTTATTCTGTGGGACATGTATCGTGATATAATCGCACTCGGCGAGAAGTTTGTCCAGGCTTGACGCCTTCTTGATGTTACGGGACAGCCTCCAGGCCGCCTCGATGGACAGGAAGGGATCATATCCCATAACTTCCATGCCGAGAGATTCGGCGGCGTTGGCCACCATGGTGCCGATGGCGCCCAGACCCACCACACCCAGCGTCTTTCCCTGGATTTCGGTGCCGACAAATTTTGCTTTTCCTTTTTCGATCAGATCGGGCACTTTATCACCTTCGCCCACAAGTCCCTTAGCCCAGGTAATGCCGTCTGCAACGTGGCGGGCCGCCAGGATCATGCCCAGGATCACCAGTTCTTTTACGCCGTTTGCGTTGGCTCCCGGTGTATTGAAAACCACGATGCCTTTCTCTGAACATTTGTCGATAGGAATATTGTTGACGCCGGCGCCGGCGCGGGCAATGGCTTTCAGACTTGACGGCAGAGTCATCTCTTTCATTTCCTTGCTTCTTACCAGGATCCCATCGGGATCGGGCATATCAGTGCGATACTCATACTTCTCAGTAAAAAGGCTGAGCCCTTTTTCCGAAATTTTGTTTAACAGATCAATCCGATACATAAAAAAACCTCCTATTCCTTTCTATATCTTTTTTATTAAAGAGTACTCTGATAACATAGAATACCTTAATTTTACTTCACTATTGTCCAAAACAAATTGTCCTCATTATGATATTTTTTATAAGAACTTCCGTTTTGTGGATTGAAGTATAGAATGCGCGTTCTTGAGTGTCAAGGAAATCTTGGGAGCACGTTAAGAAGCAAATAATATGTCCGGTCTTGTAGCACATAAACTGTCCGGTTGGTAGGTTACCTTGATGGAGGTGACAGATGAGACGGTCGGAGATGCTACACGAGATCTGGAAGATGCGGTTTGAAGAGTTATATGTTGGTTGGCAGAAAGGGAGATTAAGTCAGGAAGAAGCGGTAAGGGTATTTGGTGTATGCAGCCGGTGACCTACCCCGGAAACTTGTACCACATGCTAAGTCAGGAATCAGCCAATTTTTATTCCTCAATTCAGATACGCCTATGGGGCAGTTCACATGCGCACTTGCCGTTTCAGTTCTTCAGTAAATATCACTTGACTCCGCCTATATTTTTCTTGATCTGTGTTCATGTCTTAAGAAATAAACGCCATCCTGCATACAGCGATCCTGGAATGAAGTCTAAAGCACCAGACGCTTCGGCGACAGGTGTGAATCCGCAAGCGTCGCAATTGATCTCGCCCCGGCTTTTGACATAGCATCCTTTCGTAATGGTACCATCAGGATCGACATTTATCAGGATGTCATCATGGCAGAACCAGCGATTGTCAACCATTGCTCGAAGCCTGTTTGACGAATTTAAAATGGGCAAGCCGGATTTTTTGAGTTCCAGCAATTTCTTAATGGCGATGCGGCGTTCTTCCGATGAAAGAGAAAGATTATCTTCACCCTGATTATAGGGATAGAAAAACTGAACGGTTATCCCTTTCAGTGTCGGCATGTCACACACCAACTTTGCCAAAAAATCCACATCGCGCCAGTTGTGGCGATTCAACGTGCAATGAATAAAGACCCGGGGATGCTTCGTTTTCTTAATGTTTGACCAAATGCGGTCAAAAGAATCACTCCTCAATTCATCGTGCGTTTCCTTCAGACCGTCGATACTTACCCAGAGCAAATGGGAAGGAATATCAAGAGGCAGTGTGCCGTTTGTTGTCACCGCAACACGCAGAAAGTATCGCTTGGCATAACGGACAAGATCGTGAAGGCTGTATGACTCATCCCGCCACAGTAGCGGTTCACCCCCTTCAAAAACTACCATCCGGACGCCGAGACCGTGCAGGGATTCTAGTGCCCCAATTGCTGTATTCCAGGACATATGTGCGTCTTTATCATTAGAGCGCAAATGAAAAGGGCAAGCCCGGCAGGCCAGATTGCAGCGATAGGTTACCTTGAAGCTGGCTAGCAGGGGGATATTACGCCCCAATATTTTTCGCTGCAGGAAGAACCATGACAGGTCAAGAGGCCAGGGGGAATGCGCAGTCTTTAAATTGTTTTTTTTCTTTTCATGCACGGGAATATGAAAGTTCTCCAATTGTTAAAATACGGTTTCAGGCCGCTTGGACAAATATAAGGGACGACGTTCGCTGGCTTCTCCGGTCAACACTTTCTGCCGGAGTCCGCCAATGGCGGGCTTCTAAACGCATAAACCGGAAAATCTCTGGTGAGGGGGAAATCTTGGTGGGCCGTGCGGGGATTGAACCCGCGGCCAACGGATTAAAAGTCCGCTGCTCTACCGCTGAGCTAACGGCCCACTGTTTGAGAGCTACTCAAGAACATGGCTCACTAGCAGCTCGTCGAGGGTCTGTCAAGAAGAAAGTGAATTATCTTTCAAACGGATTTTCCATTTGAATGGTCTCTTCGCGCCCGGCACCCACGGATACCAGCGCCAGATCAGCGCCGGATAATTCTTTTAAACGCTTGAGATAATTCCGGGCGTTGGCCGGAAGGTCGCTGATTTTTTGTGCGCCGGCGATATCTTCCTGCCAACCGTCAAATTCCTCATAAACGGGAACGCATGCTGAAAACACGTTCATGCTGGCTGGAACAGCCTGGGTAAATTCACCGTGGGCTGATTGATAACCAACGCAGATTTTGAGTTTATCCAGACCGGTCAAAACATCCAATTTGGTAATGGCCAGGGCTGATATGCCGGAAACTCGAACGGCCTGACGCACCAGAACCATATCCAGCCATCCACAACGGCGTTTACGGCCGGTGGTCGCGCCGAATTCCTGACCGATTTTCTGCAGACGCTCGCCAATAGCATCTTTTAACTCGGTCGGGAAAGGACCTTCTCCGACTCTCGTGGTGTAGGCTTTACAGATGCCTATGACAGTGGAAATCGTATTGGGGCCGATTCCGCTGCCGCAGGCTGCGTTGCCGGAAACCGTGTTGGATGATGTGACGTAAGGATAGGTTCCGTGATCGATATCCAGATGACAGCCTTGTGCGCCCTCAAAGAGGACTCTTTTCCCTTGTTTGATTTCACGATCAAGAATAAGCGATGTGTCGGCGACGTACGGTTTAATCTTTTCGGCAAAAGTAAGATATTCATCGGCAATGGCTTCGGCATTCAAAGGTTCAGCGCCGAAATAATTTTTCAATAGAAAATTCTTTTCTTCGAGGCTTTGACGCAATTTTTCCCGAAACAGATCTGTTTCGTAGAGGTCGCCCACGCGGATGCCTGTGCGGGCGACTTTGTCTTCGTAAGCGGGACCGATGCCACGGCCTGTTGTACCGATTTTTTTCCCCGCACTACGGGCCTCTCGCGCCTGATCGATGCTGCGGTGGTAAGGCATGATGACATGCGCTTTTTCGCTGACATAAAGCTTTGTAGATGACGGCAAAATGCCGGCTTGCGTTAATTCTTCAATTTCCGTCAGAAAAATCTTCGGGTCAAAGACAACACCGTTGCCGACAATGCAGATTTTATGATCATGTAAAATTCCCGAGGGAATAAGATGCAGAATGGTTGTTTTGCCTTTAACCACCAGGGTATGACCGGCGTTGTTGCCGCCCTGAAACCGGGCGACAACATCCGCTTCACAGGTATAAAGATCAACAATCTTTCCTTTTCCTTCATCACCCCACTGAGTGCCTACAACCGCAACATTGGTCATGATTAATTTCCTACATTTTTATGGGTTTGATGGACAATACATGCGGTAATTTACGCAGTATCTCCAGTACGTCGATTCCTACAGCGGAGTCCGTATTCAGAATAACCAGCGCCTTTTTTGCTTGAGCGTCGCGGCTCAAATGCAAGCGGGCGATGTTGACGTTATTTTTGCCCAGCGTGGTTCCCAGATCGCCGATGACACCCGGCTGATCGTTATTGGAGACAGCCAGCAGATAACCTTCGGGAACGATTTCCACGGAAAATTCATTGACCCGCACGATTCGGGGATCATTCTTTCCGAATACGGCACCGGCGGTTTTGCTCAGTTCCTTGGACGTTTTCACGGTCAGGGCAATCATATTGTTGAAATCTTTGGTTTCGGTGCTCTTAACCTCGACTACTTTAATGCCTCTCTCCTTGGCAATAACCGGCGCATTGATATAGTTGACCGTTTCGTTCAGAATCGGGTCCAGAAGCCCTTTGATTAAAGAGATGGTGATCGGTGCGACATTGTGATTTAAAATCTCACCGCTGTATTCAATGGTGACTTCCTGAATTGCGCCTGTCAGTAACTGCGCCTGGAAGGTGCCCAACTTTTCTGCCAGATCCAGGTAGGGACGGATGACGGCCATGACGTCTGTGCTCACCGAAGGGAAGTTGACTGCGCCCTTGATTTCGCCAGTGGCGAAATAGGTGGCAATCTGATGGGCGATGGCAATGGCCACATTCGTCTGTGCTTCATCGGTGGAAGCACCCAGATGCGGCGTGCAGATGACATTTTCCAACCCGATGAGGTCCATGTTTTTGGTCGGCTCTTCTTCGAAAACGTCAATGGCCGCACCGGCGACTTTGCCGGACTTTAATGCGTCATAAAGAGCTTTTTCATTAACGATGCCTCCACGGGCGCAGTGAATCAGGAACACACCTTTTTTCATCTTGGCGAAAGATTCCTCGTTGACCAGGTTTCTGGTCTCGGGGGCAAGCGGTGAATGCACAGTGATGAAATCGGAATTCGCATAGAGTTCATCCATGCTGACCATTTTCACACCCATTTTTTCCGCAACTTCCGGAGCAATAAACGGGTCATGGGCGATGACAT
>CAZOPH010000019.1:0-1600 GCA_964581635.1 uncultured Smithella sp. | reverse complement strand
ACACCCATTTTTTCCGCAACTTCCGGAGCAATAAACGGGTCATGGGCGATGACATTCATTTTAAGGCCTATGGCACGGTCCGCCACCACGGTGCCAACCCTGCCCATGCCAATGACCCCCAAGGTTTTGTTGCAATATTCGTTACCCATGAATTTTGTTTTTTCCCAAAGACCTGCTTTCATCGAAGCAGTAGCCTGCGGTATTTTGCGCGCGAGCGACACCATCATGGCGATGGTGTGCTCGGCGGTGGTGACGGTATTGCCGCCTGGGGTGTTCATGACAACGACGCCGTGTTTGCTGGCGGCTGGAATATCGATGTTATCAACGCCGGCGCCTGCGCGACCGATGGCGACTAATTTGGTGGCCGCCTCAATGATTTCCGCCGTGACTTTGGTTGATGAACGCACGATCAGCGCGTCGTAATCTTTGATGACTGCTTTTAACTCATCCGGTTTCATGCCGGTTTTGACATCAACTTTAACGCCCGGAACGTTGCCCAGAACTTCGGCAACTTCAGAAGCCATGGCATCGCTGACTAATACTCGTTTCATAATGTTTTCCAAGGTGTTCTCGAGTTAAAGACTCTTGACCTTTTCAGTGAAAACTTTCTCCAACTCGGCAAGCGCCACTTTGAGATCAGACTCTTCGATGGTCGGACCGCACCAGAAACGGTAACCGGCGGGCGCGTCCTTGTAAGAGTTGATGTCGTGAGCGATATTTTTCTTGCTCAGATCGGAAGCGATGCTTTTGAGGAACTTACTTTTTTCGTCTTTGTCCAGAGCCACGACCTTAGGGTGCGTCACGGACAAACACACGGAGGTGTTGGAGCGGACTTTGGGATCATCGGCCAGAAATTCAATCCAGTCGGTTTTCGCGACCCAGTCTTCAACGACTTTCAAGTTGGCTTTGCTTTTCTTGATTAACCCGTCCAAACTGAGTTTGTCCGCCCAATCCAGAGCGTCCAGGTAATCTTCCACACAAAGCATGGAAGGGGTGTTGATGACGTCTCCGTCAAAAATCGCCTTGCTGATTTTGTCGCCTTTTTTCAGACGAAAGATCTTCGGCATCGGCCAGGCCGGTGTATAGGATTCCAGACGCGCGACCGCTTTGGGGCTCAGAATCATCATGCCGTGTGCGGCTTCTCCACCCAGACATTTCTGCCAGGAAAAAGTTAAAACATCAATTTTACTCCAGTCAATTTCATTGGCGAAAGCATAACTGGTGGCGTCACAAAGCGAGAGGCCTTCCCGATCTGCGGGGATCCAATCCCAGTTAGGAATCCTGACGCCGCTGGTTGTGCCGTTGGAAACGAAGACCACGTCATTTTTCCAATCTATCTGAGAGAGGTCAGGAATCTTGCCGTAATCAGCCTTGATGATTGTGGGATTGAGTTTGAGCTGCTTGTTGACGTCCGTTGCCCAGCCTTCAGAGAAACTTTCCCAGACCAGTACGGTAACCGGTTTGGGACCCAAAAGTGACCACATTGCACATTCAAAAGCGCCGGTATCGGAAGCCGGCAGAATGCCCACGAGGTAATCTGACGGAATATTTAAGACTTTTCGTGTGTCGTTCAGTGCTTTGACGATTCTTTCTTTTCCCA
>CAZOPH010000018.1:16698-21597 GCA_964581635.1 uncultured Smithella sp. | reverse complement strand
TTGTCCAAAGATAAGTACTGTTCCGTTTATAACTCCCTGCGACCGGATATGGCTCTGAAAGTGCGTTATGTTCTTGAGGAGAAGAATCCCCTCGTGGATGATAAAGCAGACGAACCGAATGAAAAGGAAGGGAAAGGAAGAAAAGGTGCGACCCATTCGGGAAATCTTAGAAGCTAAAAGCGTTGCGGTTATCGGAGCATCGAGGGATGAAGCGAAGCCGGGGGCGCAGCTTCTATACGTTTTGAAAAATGTCGGCTATCAGGGTAATGTCACTGGTGTCAATCCTCAGGGCGGAGAAATATTTGGTGCCACCTTATATCGGAATCTGGGAGAAATTCCTTTCGATGTTGATTTGGCGGTCTTGCTTATTCCTCCGCGGTTAATCCCTGAAGCCCTACGGGAGTGTGCTCGTAAAGGTGTCAAGGGGGTGGTGATCTCTGCGGAGGGTTTTGCGGAAACGGGACCGGAAGGAGCGAGGTATCAGGCAGAGGTCAAGGCTATCTTAAAATCAACCGGCATGAGGGGGTTTGGGCCCAATACCCTGGGCCTGGTCAATACGGCAACCAAACTGACGACGTCTTATTTTACCAATGCCCGGATGCTGATGCCCGGGTCAGTTGGCTTTGCTGCACAGTCGGGGATTTTTGTAGGGGCACTTTTAAAATATTTGAGTTCATTCGATGGACTTCATCTCTCCAAAGGAATTGGTTTGGGGAATAAAGTGGATGTTAATGAATCAGATGCCCTTTCTTACTTTACGGATGATGAGCAAACGAAAATCATTGGATTATATCTGGAGGATGTCAAAGACGGACGCTTGTTTGCGAAGAATCTCAGGAAAGCTGCAATTAAAAAGCCCGTGCTCATCATTAAGAGCGGGCGGACTCAGGCAGGCGCCAAAGCTACAGCATCTCATACAGCCAGTCTGGCAATCGAAGACCATGTTTTTGATGGCGTTGTCCGTCAGGCGGGAGCTATCCGCCTGACCGGGATCGATGATTTCATCCGCACACTAAGGGGGTTTTTGAACATGCCCCTTCCCCGGGGCGACCGTCTAGCTTTTGTGACCTACAGCGGGGCACAGGCTATTATGAGCATTGATGCGGCCGTTGAGCATGGCTTGCAAGTGGCCCGATTGAGACAAGCCACGCGTGACAGAATTGCCGGGGTAATCGCGACGCCTTCCAAGACCAAAAACCCGATTGACATTTTTCCGGATTGGCTGGCTCACGGTTATGAAGAAACGATGTCGGAGATACTGAAAGCTCTTCTGGATGATGAAGGAGTGGATGGTATTGTTTTTATTTCCTTTGCTGATGCCAATCCTGAAGTTTATCAGCCCGTGGCAAATATTCTCAAGGGGAGACGTCGTAAGCCGGTCTTTTTTTCCCTTTTAGGCGATAATAAAGAAAAAGAAGCCTGTCAAAATTTTCTGCATGGAAATGGTCTTCCCTGTTATGATTTCCCGGAGCACGCTGTTCATGTTTTTGCTCATATGCGGCAATATGCCAGGTTCAAAGAAAGACAATCGTAATAGGGAATCGGAAAAATAGGGATAGCGCCCAATTCAGCCGATAACTTCCGCTAATCTACATCAATCATTTAAAAATACTTCAAAGGATGCATTCAGGTATTTTTCGATGGTTTTTCTGCTGATAGCTCCTTCGCGCAGAATGGCTAAAGGTGCACGGGTTGCGTCAATGATGGTGGAGCCTATTGTGCCTGCAGTATTGCCCAGATCAATAATGGCATCAATTTTATCACCGAGTTGGGCGGCAACTTCAGATGCGTTTGCACACTCCGGTGCGCCGGATAAATTCGCGCTCGTCGCCGTCAACGGCTTGCCGGTTTTTGCGGCGATTTGTCTGGCGACTTCATGGCTCGTCAGGCGAATGCCGATTTTACCGGTGTTGGCCGTGATCAAGGGTAAGACGCTGTCAGCTGACTTAAAAACGATGGTGAGCGGACCCGGCCAGAAAATGTCCATTAACTTTTGGGCAGTGTCCGTGACTTCACGGACTAACGGATAAATGTCCTGAGGGTTGCCGATGATTACGGAGATGGGATTGGCAAAATCCCGTCCTTTGATCTCGAAAATTCTGCGGATGGCTTGTTCGTTTGTGGCGTCCGCACCCAGGCCGTAAATCGTTTCGGTGGGATAAGCAATAACGCCGCCGCGGGAAACGATCGCGGCGGCGCTGCTTATGACATCTTCTTCGGACCGATCTGTACTGACTTTTAGGATTTCAGGCATGAAAGATTTTCCTGCTTTTTCTCCACATCTTTGGACATTTTCTTCACATAGTCAGCGAGTTTGGCACTCAAGGCTCTATCTTCCAGCGCTAAGAAGCGTATCGCAAAAAGCGCGGCGTTTTTCGCGCCGGCTTTGCCTATGGCCATTGTCGCTACGGGAATGCCACCCGGCATCTGTATCGTCGAAAGCAAGGCGTCCAGGCCATGTAAAGATGTGGCGTCAATGGGAACGCCAATAACCGGTAAAAGCGTTTGCGAGGCAATCACACCGGCCAGATGCGCGGCCGCGCCTGCGCCGACGATGATGATTTTTACGCCGCGACCGGCGGCTGTTTTGGCGAATTGGGTCGTCCTCTCCGGGGTTCGATGCGCCGACGTCAGCATCAGCTCATAGCCGACTCCGAATTCGTCGAGAATCTTTGCTGCTTCGGTCATAATCGGCAAATCGGAGTCGCTGCCCATGACCACGCTGACCAACACACTTTTTTGGGCGCTTTTTTCTTTCATGCAAACTCCTTTTAATGTTTGAAATAATGAACATTGGCAAAGATCATGACGATGTCATTTTCTTTAACCGATTTCATAATAAAGTTTTCCTCACTTAGCGCATAGGATCGTACTTTGCAAGGTGGTTTTTGCCTTAAAATATCAGCCGATAATCCTTAAGGTTTGTCTCATCTACCCTGATAAAATGAATATTCAGCCCGAATCCAGTTGACATACGAATCTTCTCTTCATATACTCCCGCAACTAAAAATTGATCCATTATCCGGAACAAGGAGAGAAGTAAAAAATGAAAGAGAACTTATACGAATATCTGGCCGGAAACGAATATCCGGGCCGCGGCATCTGCATTGGGAAAACACCCGGCGGCAACAAAGCCATGATTGCCTACTTTATTATGGGCCGCAGCGTAAACAGCCGTAACCGGGTGTTTGACCGCATTGAAGGCGGCATCCGCACTCTGGCGGCCGACCCTTCCAAAATGACGGACCCGCACCTAATTATTTACAATCCCGTGCTGACTCTGGACAACACGACAATCGTGACTAACGGCGACCAGACGAACACCATCCGCGATTTTATCGCCCATAACGATTTTCCGGGCTTTGGCTTTGAAGCCGCGCTTGCGACCCGCACCTTTGAGGACGACGGGCCCAACTGGACTCCCCGCATTTCCGGCGTGGCGGATATGTGCACGGGCGGCTATAAGATCAGTATTTTGAAGAGCTGCGACGGAAATGAAAAGAGTGTGCAGCGCTTTACCTTCGATTATGCGCAACCCTTAGCCGGCGAGGGACACTTTATCAGTACTTACAAGTGCAATGGCACACCGATTCCCAGCTTTTCAGGCGAGCCGCTGCATGTGGATATGGGTGAGGAAGAACCTGACCAATATGCTGCTAAACTTTGGAAAGCATTAAATGAGGACAACAAGGTGAGTCTGTTTGTGCGCGCCATCGATCTTTCGACCCGGGCTTACAAAGACGTCATCATCAACAAATATAAAACAGTGGAGGAATAAAGCATGAACGAATTAGCATTGAAATACGGCTGCAATCCCAACCAGAAGCCTGCCCGGATATTTATGGCGGACGGCGGCAATCTGCCGGTTGAGGTATTAAACGGCAAGCCAGGCTATATCAACTTTTTGGACGCATTCAACAGCTGGCAGCTGGTGAAAGAGCTCAAAGAAAATACCGGCATGGTTGCCGCGGCCTCTTTTAAACATGTCTCTCCCGCCGGTGCAGCACTTGGTTACCCCTTGGACAAAGTTCTGCGCAAGATGTATCACATCGACCCAAAGATGAAACTTTCACCACTTGCTTGCGCTTACGCGCGCGCCCGCGGCGCCGATCGCATGAGCAGCTTCGGCGATTGGATTGCGCTTTCCGATATATGCGATGTACCCACGGCAAAGATCATTAAGTCTGAGGTTACCGACGGCATCATAGCTCCAGGTTATCAGCCGGAAGCTTTGGAAATTTTAAAGACCAAAAAAAATGGCAACTATAACGTCGTTTCCATCGATTCAAACTATGTGCCTGTTTCTCTGGAGCACAAGCAAGTGTATGGTATTACCTTCGAGCAGGGTCGCAACAGCCTGAAGATTGACGGCCGCATGCTGGAAAATATGGTGACGGAAAACAAAACACTGACCGACGCGCAAAAACGAGATCTGGTACTAAGCTTGATAACTCTGAAATACACGCAGTCCAACAGCGTGTGCTACGTGCAGGACGGTCAAGTCATCGGCGTGGGCGCAGGACAGCAGAGCCGCATCCACTGCACACGCCTTGCCGGCCAGAAGGCCGACAATTGGCAACTGCGCCATATGCCCAAAGTACTGAATCTTCCTTTCCGTGACGATGTTTCCAAACCCAACCGTGACAATGCCATCGACGTCTATATCGGCGATACACCGGAGGACGTGATCGGCGAAGCTGTATGGGCCGAGACCTTCACGCGTCAGCCGAAACCATTAACCAAGGCTCAAAAGAAAAAGTGGCTGAGCAAGGTGACCGGTGTAGCCCTCGGCAGCGACGCGTTCTTCCCCTTCGGCGACAACATTGAGCGTGCGTATCGCAGCGGCGTGACCGCCATTGTCGAGGCTGGTGGTTCCATCCGCGACCAGCAGGTCATTGA
>CAZOPH010000018.1:0-16598 GCA_964581635.1 uncultured Smithella sp. | reverse complement strand
TGCGCCACAGCAAACCCGGCATTTTGTCTATGGCCAATGCCGGGCCCCAAACCAACGGCAGCCAGTTCTTCATCACCCATGTGTCAACCCCCTGGCTGGACGGAAAGCACACGGTGTTTGGCGAGGTGGTCAGTGACATCGATCAGCAAATCGTCAATGCCATCGTTCAGGGCGACAAAATCCTTTCCATCACGATCGAAGGCGATATCGCAGAGTTGATGGAAGGTGTCAAGCCCATGGTTGATCAGTGGAATGCCGTACTAGACGCGAATTTTCCCAAATTGCCGAAAGTTTCTTTATAAAATGCAAATGCGGTCTATCCATATAAAGAGGGCATCATAGCTCGACAAGCTGCCGTCGGGGTATCCTTTGAATGCAACTTGGTATGATTCACATTTTACGGCTATCGTAAGCCCAATGCAAAAGCGCCTGGCGCTGTTTGCGCCGACAGTGAAGGTCGCCGGCCGGACAATTCTTGCGCAATTGAACGATATGTCTTGACATGGCTTTCCATCGTTTGATTTGTCTTGCATCATCGGGGCAGCGCCTGCCCAGATAGTAACGGCAATACCATTGAAACCAGCCGCGGGGATCTTCGGAATAAATCCAGCCCTTAAAAATCCAGTAGGAAAGAGGCTTGGAGGCGTTCACGCCGAAGCAGTTGAGTTTTGGATCATGGCGGGCGGAGCATAGCCTGGCGTGGGCAAACCAGGATGTGGGAAATTCGTTTCGGCAGTCGGTCATGTATTTTCCACCGAAGACGCCCATCTCGAGCATTTGTTTCGGTGTCAATTCCGGCTGAAATTCAGGATCAAAATCTTTGCCGACCGGTTTGGTCAGAAAATAGCGGTAGCCTTTTTGCATCCGGTCTTGAATGATCATTTCTTTAGGTTTCATGTTCGCCTGCGCCGAATAATAGATCCGTACTTCGCAAACTGTTTTTCAGATACTCGAGGTCTAGTAGGGTGACTGGCCATCCGGACGCGCCAGATTTTCAAAGGTGGTGAACTTATCCAGAAAGGCAAGCCTTACAGACCCGGTAGGGCCGTTACGCTGTTTGCCGATGATAATTTCGGCAACGCCTTTATCCGGATTATCATCGGACTTATTGTACACTTCGTCCCGGTAGATAAAGGCAATGACATCCGCGTCCTGCTCGATAGCGCCTGATTCACGCAAATCCGCCATTTGCGGACGACGGTTGGGGCGGTCCTCTACTTTCCGGTTCAGCTGGGAAAGAGCGATCACCGGCACTTTGAGTTCCTTGGCCAGCGCTTTCAGCGAACGGCTGATTTCCGATATTTCCTGTTCGCGTGAATTTGAATAACCGCCGGCACGCATCAACTGAATATAGTCCACCACAATCAAACCAAGGCCTTGATCGGCTTTCAGACGGCGGGATTTAGCTTTCATTTCCAAAACGGTAATGGCGGGCGTATCGTCGATAAAAATGGGTGCTTCAGAAAGTCTTCCCGCAGCAGTTGTCAATTTCGGCCAGTCGGTTTCGCCTAAATATCCTTTGCGCATTTTTAGCGAATCAACTTTTGCTTCCGATGCGAGCATTCTGAAAGCCAGTTGCTCCTTGGACATTTCGAGAGAGAAAATGGCTACGGATGTCTGGGTTTCCAGCGCGGCGTATTGCGCGATATTGAGCGCGAATGCTGTTTTGCCCATGCTGGGGCGCCCGGCGATGATGATGAGGTCGGAATTTTGCAAACCGGATGTCATGTCATCGATTTTATCGAATCCGGTGGCCACACCGGTAATCAGTTCCTTGCGTGAGAAGAGGTCTTCGATGGCACGGAAGCTTTCCCGGACAATGTCTTTAATTGGGAAAAAAGATGTCCGGACTTTATTCTCGGAAATTTCAAAAATGCTGTGCTCGGCCTTATCTAACACCTGATCGACATCAGAACCTGTTTCATAACAGCTGTTAATAATCTCGGTGGCTGAACCGATCAGACCGCGCAAAATGGCTTTTTCCTTGACGATCTTGGAGTAATTAGCAACGTTAGCGGCCGACGGGACGTTGTCAACCAATGATGCCAGATAAGCAGTGCCACCGACTGAATCCAGCATATTCCTGTCCCGGAGTGCATTGCTCAAGGTGATTAGATCAACCGGTTCGTTTTTATCGGCAAGTTCCTCGATTACGGAAAAGATTTTTCGGTGCGCTTCGTTGTAAAAATCTGCTTTGCTGATAATTTCCTGCGCAGCATTGATTGAACCGTTTTCCAATAGAATACTGCCCAGAATGGATTGTTCCGCTTCGATATTCTGGGGGGGGACTTTATATAATGCCGGATCAATGTCCTTCATGATTCTTCGCCGATTACATTCACTTTAAGTTCCGTATCAACACCTTTGGACAGTTTGATCTTCACTTTAAACTCACCCAGTGATTTGATTTGCTCATCATGAACAATCATTTTACGATCGATGTCGAAGCCTTTTTCTTTGAGAGCGGTTTCAATATCCTTGGATGTGACCGAACCGAAGATCTTATGCTGATCACCCACTTTGCGGGGTAATGTCAGCGTAACTTGAGCCAGGCGGGCTGCCAAATCCTGAGCGCCGGCTTTTTCTTTTTGTGCTTTTTGCAGAATATTCCTTTTTTCGAATTCAAAGGCTTTAAGATTTTTATCGTCTGCCTCAACAGCCAAGCCCTTCGGGATGAGCAAATTACGGGCGTAGCCGTCATGGACTTTAACCAAGTCTCCGGCTTTGCCTAAGGAAGGTACGTTTTGTTTTAAAATAACCTTCATAGAAAACCTCCTGCTCACCGTGAATTAAAAATTAATTAGTTGCCTGGTCTTTACGGGAATATTTACGAAAATCAATCCAAATGTCGAAGAACCCCACCGCGGCTATTGCTATCATAAGAATTTGCTGGATCGCAATTAAAAAATAAAAAAGATAGCGGAAAAAAATAGAGATATTTTTGCTCTGAAAAAAGAAGCTAACAATAGCAAGACCTTGCAGAAGATAGATGAAAGATGCAACCAGGAATATGTTGATTCCCAAATAACGGATAGGATTATGCGGAACTAAACTCAGGCCACCGCCGGCAATAAAAATCCAGACCAGCCAATTCGGTGCCTGCCATTCAGACAATGCCGAAAAATTGGGCAGTATAATGCCGGATTTGTGCAGTAGTTTATTGCCTATCAGAACATTGATCCAGATCGTGAATAGTACCGCAATCACACAAAGGGCGGGGAAAATGTGGGTAAAAAGTAGAATGACTGATGGCTTGCTATCGGTAATTGATTTGATTTCCTCGGGCTTCAAAGGCAACCGACTATAGAGTTTTATATTCAATTCCACTGCTTCCGTAATATACTTTTCGAGTAGCTGCCAGGGGCTGATAGAGAGTTGGATGCCGCCATAAACAAAATAAACAATAATCGCACTCAGTATGACGAAAGAGGGTAGGAGAACAACGAATTCGATTGAATAATTTTTTCGGGCTGTCTGGGACATCAAAATACCGGCCAGTCCCATCGCTGCCAAGGCAAATATCGGTAAGACCTCATGTATCAATGACAGGATGATCAATATAACGCAAAGTCCGGAAAAAAAGGCGACCAGTACTTTCATTGGATCATTGTGTATGCACAAAGCAAACAAAACCAACGGCAGGGTCATGAGAAACAACAGACCAACGAAAGGAATGAGGGAGGATGCTAAAAAAAATACGATGATCAACAACAGCCTGAGAAATCGGCTATGTGGAGATGATAGATTCAATTCTGCCAAGAATAATAACCTGCGTTGAAAATAGGTAATGTGATTAAAAGCTTAGTAAATGCTGTGGATAAATTTAACGCCGGCCGGTTCCTGTCTGGATAAAACCGGCCGGCGTAAACGAAAGTATTTTTACCTGCCTTCCGCGGTGACAAAAGGCATGATGGCGATGGTGCGCGCACGTTTGATCGCTACAGTCAGTTCCCTTTGATGACCGGCACAATTACCCGTAATTCTTCTGGGCATGATTTTGCCGCGCTCCGTAACAAAATTATTAAGAATGACAGGGTTTTTATAATCAATTTTAACATTGGAGTCCGTGCAGAAGCGGCAGAATTTCTTTCTGTGAAAAAATTTTCTCTGAGGCGGACGCGATGGTCTTTCGCCGTTGGATATAGCCATGGTTATTCCCCTTTCGTTGTATTTTCTTCTCGAGTGATTGTTTTTTTGAACGCGGGCCTGCCGGGTCTTGCGTCACTTGCGGGCTTTTCATCCTTAGAAGCTGCTGTATTATCCGTTTCAATGCGTATCTGTGTGCGCTTTACTTCCGCTGCGGCAACTTCCGCATCCATCCCTTCACGGGTGACGGCGCCTTCTTTGGTGACGGTCATGAATTTTAAAACCCGGTCGTCAATTCTAAAATTTCTTTCCATTTCGGCCACGATGGAACCGTCACCGGCATAGTCGATGAAAAAATAAAATCCGTCTTTTTGTTTGTTGATTTCGTAGGCCAGACGCCGCTTGCCCCATTTTTCAGCTTTGGCAATGACCCCTTTGCGTTCGGTGATGATGTTGGAAGAGCGCTCCATGATGGCAGTGATCTCTTCTTCCGTCAAATCCGTTTTGACAATAACGATAACTTCGTATCTTTTCAAAATTTTCTCCTTTCGGCTCTAAAGCCCCTGATTAGGTTCAGGAGCAAGGGGAGTCCTTATTAAGTTGTGATGGTGCCTTCTATACCAGGCTTGTTTGAAAATCAAGGATTATGTTGGCTTTAGGGATCATCGGACTAGTTTATTGAAATACTGATTGACTTCATAATTTAACTGTATTAATTTAATATCGTTAAATTAACGCATATCAGGTTTATGCAAGATATAAGTTCTTTTTAAATCAGGGAAATAAAAAGGGGAGGATTGGTCAGATGGAGCAGATAAGCTTTAAAGTTTACGGCTACAGATGGGTAGTGCTTCTAGTTTATTTTCTTCTCAACGCGTTCATGCAGGTTCAGTGGATTACTTTTGCACCCATTACCAGCGAGGCAGTTTCTTTTTATCATGTTCCTGCCTTGCAAATCGATCTCCTTTCTCTGATTTTTATGATTGTCTATATTTTCGTGTCTTTCCCGGCATCTTATATCATTGACACATGGGGCATCCGTATCGGCATTGGCATTGGCGCAGCACTTCTGGGTGTTTTTGGATTTATGAAAGGATATTGCGCCTCCAGCTATGCCATGGTTGTCATCGCCCAAATAGGCATTGCCATCGGCCAGCCTTTTGTTTTGAATTCCGTTACGAAGGTAGGTGTTCGCTGGTTTCCGCTGAATGAGCGGGCAACCCAGGCAGGCATTAGTGTGCTGGCACAGTTTGTAGGAATTATTCTTGCAATGGCTCTTACACCGCCTCTTTTTAAAATGTACGGCATGGAAACCATGTTGATGATATACGGAGTTGCTACACTGGCCTGTTCCGTGATTTTTTTAATCTTCAACAGGGAGTGTCCGGCTACACCGCCTTGTCCAAAGGGTCACGACGAACGGATAGCCGTTTTTGCAGGATTGAAACATATTTTTAAACAACGCGATATGATCATTCTGCTCATCATTTTCTTTTCCGCCCTGGGGATTTTCAACGCCGTGACGACCTGGGTCGAGCAGATTATCCGGCCGCGCGGCTTTGACATTACACAAGCCGGGATCACCGGCGCATTGATGATGGTTGGTGGAATTTTCGGAGCGGCTATTTTGCCCGTGTTTTCCGACAAATTCCGTAAAAGAAAATTTTTTATGGTCCTTACTTCTATCTGTGTCATCCCCGGCTTAATCGGTTTGACCTTTGCCGGTAATTACATATTGTTACTTGCCTCCAGCATTGCATTCGGCTTTTTCCTGATGGCGGGTGGGCCAATCTGTTATCAGTACAGTGCAGAGATCTGCTATCCCGCGCCAGAAGCCACTTCACAAGGTTTGCTCATGCTTGTCGGGCAGATTTCGGGGATCATTTTCATTTTCGGTATGGATATCGCAGCTGGGGATAGTCCCTCAAAAACACCGGCTATGATCGTATTCATTGTCCTGATGATGATCAATATTTTTCTTAACTTGCAGTTGCGAGAGTCCAAATTGGTCCAGGCGGATGAAATTTAAAAATGAATTGACTTTAAAGTTTAATTTAATTAATTTAATGCCATTAAACTTATAATATGGGAATAAAATCGAAATGCCAAAAGTTACCAGAAGTGTAGAAGAAGTTGATGTTATTCGTGGGAAAATATTGGATTGCGCCTTCAAGATTCTCATAAAAAACGGGTATGAAAGTTTATCCATGGCCAAAATCGGCTCAAAGATGAAAATGACTGCGGCGAATCTCTATAACTACTATTCCAATAAAGATGAACTCTTGATTGCCATCCAAAAAAAGGCCTATGCCATGCTTTATGAAAAGTTGAGTAATGTCGTTAAAATGTCCGCCACCCCTTTAGAAAAATATAAGAATTTAACTTATGCGTTTGTCAGTTTTGGTACGCAAAACATTAATATCTACGACATTATTTTTAACAGGCCAATTCGCCAATACGGTGACTATGTCGATAAACCGCAGGAATCAATTTCCCGCAACGAATTCCGGAGTTCCCGTCAGGTATTATTGCTGAGTATTCAAGTTATCCGGGAATATCGGGAAAGCAGGCCGGACATGGAGCCGGTTGACCCGAAATTATTGCACACGCAATGTTTCAGTGCGCTTCACGGCATCATCTTATTGCATAACAGTAGAGTTCTTGATCAAATCAGTGACGATCCAGACGCTGACATGAAAATGGTTATCGAAAATACCATGCGTTATGTTACAGGATAATAGAACAACGCGCTCAAGGGAATTTTCTGTGTTTCTGAATTAAAAACTGGCTGTCTCAAGTTTGAATGGAGCCAAAGAGGTGAATTCATGGCAAGAGGCAATAAATATATTCTGGCAATCGACCTGGGCACATCCGGACCCAAGACCGCTTTAATCTCAGTTTACGGCGAAGTCGTTGACAGTGAGTTTAAAGATACCCCCATCATCCTTTTCCCTGATGGAGGTGCGGAGCAGGATCCGCAAGGCTGGTGGAACGCCATTATGTCCACTGCAAAAAAAGTAATCAGTAAGAATCTGGTTTCCCCTGATGACATTGTTGCTGTTAGCGTAACCTCCCAGTGGTCAGGCACAGTTGCCGTGGACGAGAAAGGCAATCATCTGATGAACGGTATTATCTGGATGGATTGCCGGGGATCTGAATCTGTAAAGGAATTATTGCGCGGTCCCTTCAAAATTCAGGGTTATCCGCTGTTTAAAATACTCACCTGGCAGAAACTGACTGGCGGCGCTCCCGCACAATCAGGCAAAGACTCTCTCTGTCATATTCTGTGGATCAAACAGAACTGCCCGGATATTTATAACAAGACCTATAAGTTTCTTGATCCGAAAGATTACATCAATTTGTGTTTCACCGGAAAATTTGCAGCGACTTTTGATTCAATCCTGCTGCACTGGGTGACTGATAACCGCGATTCATCCCATATCGTTTATCATGACAAGTTGTTGAAAATGTCCGGCATCGACCGTTCAAAACTGCCTGACCTGATCCAGGCAATGGACATACTTGGCCCGGTAAAAAGTAAAGTAGCTCAGGAATTGGGTTTGAAAGAAGGAACGCCTGTGATCGGCGGAACTCCGGATGTGCCGTCAGCAGGCGTCGGTTCCGGCGCAGTTCGAGATTATGAAGGTCACCTGTACATTGGCACTTCATCCTGGATCTCAGCTCATGTCCCTTTCAAGAAGACCGACATTTCCCATAATTTCGGATCTTTTCCCAGTCCGATACCTGGCCGTTATTTGATTCTCACCGAACAGGAATGTGCCGGTAAATGCCTGACGTGGCTCCGTGATAATGTTCTGTATCACAAAGATGAATTACTGAAGGAGGAATGTGCGCCGGACATTTTTAAAGTCTTGGACAAAATCGTGACGCATGTTCCAGCCGGCGCCAACCGCGTGATTTTTACGCCTTGGTTATACGGGGAACGATCTCCAGTGGATGACTGCCACATTCGGGCTTCCATATTCAACCTCTCCTTGGAAAATACTCGTGAGGATATCGCCCGCGCCGTTTATGAAGGTGTGGCTTTTAATTCGAAATGGCTGCTTGCTCCTGTAGAAAAATTCATGGGTCAGCCGTTTCAGTATCTCAATTTCATCGGCGGCGGCGCCAATTCTGATATCTGGTCACAAATTTTTGCTGATGTTTTCGGCAGAAAAATCCGTCAGGTTAAGGATCCTATCTATTCCAATGCCCGCGGTGCGGCATTTCTTGCGTCGATGGCTTTGAAATATATTTCACTTGAGGACATTCCTAAGTATGTTCAAATTAAAGCTGAATATACTCCGAATCCGGACAATCGGAAATTATACGACGAGCTGTTTGGTGAATTTGTCAGCTACTATCAAGCTCAAAGAAAAGCATGCGCGCGAATGAATAAGAGCGCAGGGAATGTGTGTTCGCTGACAAAATAGTTGCAATAAAGTAATGAGGAGGAGACGATTCGATGGAATATGCGGAAATCATGAAAAGAAAAGATGCAATTTTATCCAAACCGGTGCACCCGATCCCGAAAGACAAGCTGGCCTCTGAGCAAAAGCTCTATGCCGAGCGCTGCAAACGCTCTATTGAAATCTTCGAGAAAGCCAAGGCAATGATCCCGGGAGGAGTTGAGCACAACCTAAGCCAGAACAAGCCTTTCCCACTAGCCATGGACCGGGCCAAGGGTTATAAGATCTGGGATGTGGATGGCAATGAGTATATCGATTATCTGATGTGCGGTGCGCCGATTATGCTCGGCCATAGTTATGAACCTCTCGATGAAAAGATAGTCGAGATTATCCGACAAAAAGGGCCGGCAACCGGTTTAACCTCGGAATACGAGCTTCTGGCTGCGGAAGAAATCATCAAGCACATGCCTGGTGTGGAAATGGTCCGTTTCCTTCAGTCCGGTACGGAAGCGGATATGGCAGCGCTGCGCATTGCCCGGGCCTATACCGGCAAAGTTAAGATCATCAAGATCGGCGGCAGTTATCATGGCTGGTCTGATCAGATGATCTGCTCCGTTCATATTCCCAGGACCGGTAATTTTGAAGCCAAAGGGATTCCCGCGGAATGCTTTACCCACATCGTTGACGTACCGCCGAATGATTTCGAGGCACTGGAGGCGGCTTTTAAGGATCATCAGGACAAAGGTGGCGTCGCCGGTGTGATAGTGGAACCGATCGGCGGAGAGTCCGGTGCCCATCCGGTTCATCCGGATTGGAATAAAGCGATCCGGACATTGTGTGATCAGTATGGATCACTGCTGATTTTTGATGAGGTTGTGACGGGTTTCCGTCTGGATATGGGCGGTGCTCAGAAGCTATACAACATTATTCCCGATATAACGGTCCTCGGTAAGATCATTACGCACGGTTATCCGTCATCGGGTGCCGTGGCCGGACGCAAAGAAGTGATGAAAGTCTGTACGGGCAGCATGGGCGAAAAGATTTTTGTGGGCGGAACACTGGCGGCCAATCCCATTTCCATGGCAGCCTGTTATTACGCCCTGAAGTACATGGCCGAACAGGATGCGGTGGCAAAGGCGACTGCCTATGCCAACAGGCTTACACAGGCTCTCAATGATCTCTATGCGACACGTCCTGATCTGGGATTCTTTGTTTATAATTTTGGCGCCATCATGCATTACATGACGACCGCGTTCTTTTCAATCGATCTGAATGCGTCGGACGCGCTTACACAGATTTTCACACGGAAACAGGTCGCGGACGACTATCAGGTCGTTACGATGGCTCATGGATTGTGTACCCTGGCGGGAACTCGCATGTACACCTGTATGCAACACGATGATGAAGCGTTGAAGAAAACGTTGGCGATATGGGAATACGTGCTTTCACTGATTCCCAGAAGCTAAAAATAAAATTATTTAACGAATAAAGGAGCGGAAAACGATGAAAAAAAACAAAAGCCCAAAAGTTTTCAAAAAGGAAATAGGTCCCTTCGCGGACAAACCCATTGCCTTGCCCGAAGGCATTGATATGGAAAATCATGTCATCGCCACCTACTGGATTCAAGCTGATAAAGGTTGGGATATGTCCGTGATGGGACAAGTTCTTGCCATTGAGCAGACCACTGGCACCTGGGTGCCGGTTCCCGGTGAGACACCGGAGGTTCGCGCCGGTCACGTTGCTAAAGTGATCGGTGTCTATGAGGCCCCTTATTATGAATACGCGCTGCCTCCGGAAGTTACGAGCCGGCAGTATATCATACAGATCGCCTTTCCGTCGGCCAATATCGAAGATCAGTTGCCCATGATGTTAACCTCAACCATCGGCAATATTTCGATGGTGCCCAATTTTAAACTACTGGACCTCAGAATCCCCAAAGCCACTCTGGATCAGTATAACGGACCGAAATTCGGCACGGACGGCTGGTGGAAAGTTCTTGGCGTTAAAAAAGGACGCCCGCTTCTAAACAATATGATTAAACCTTGCAGTGGTTATCCTCTGGAAGTCGGTGCTGAACTCTTTCGACAAGCTGCGTTGGGCGGCTGTGATGTGATCAAGGATGATGAATTGATCGCCAACATGCGATACAATGATGCAGTCAAACGGGTTAAGGCCTACATGAAAATTGAAAAAGAAGTGTACGAAGAGACCGGCGAACATACGATCTATACCGTCAACGTAACTGACCGCCTGCCGCGGATGTTCGATCTGGCGAAACGTTGTGTCGATGCGGGAGTAAACGGTATGATGGTCAATTATCTGGCGGTTGGTCCGGAAGCCATGCGTGCGCTGGCTGAAGATCCGGCCATCAATGTACCGATCCTGGCCCATATGGATCTAGCGGGTGCGTTCTACATGTCGCCCTACCAGGGGATTGCCTCGCCGATTATTTTAGGTAAGTTTCCTCGTCTGTGCGGTGCAGATTCAATCGTTCTGCCTTTCTCCATGGGTGGGAAGGCCATGTATATGCATGATCGTTTCATGAACACCGTGCGTAACTTGACCTATCCCATGGGTGCCCTAAAGCCCACCATGCCGATGCCTTCCGGAGGCATTACACCGGCCAACGTGGCGGATATCGTCAATGCGGTAGGCAAAGATATCATGATCGGCTCTGGCGGAGGTATTCACGCCCATCCCCAGGGGCCGAGGGCTGGCGCTCGCGCATTACGGCAGGCCATTGATGCGGCAGTGAAAGGTATCAAACTGGAAGAGTACGCCAAAGAGCATGAAGAGTTAGGTGTTGCTTTGGGTGTTTGGAGCAAGAAAACCGATTTCAAGATCTGAAAAATATTTGAGTGAGTTGAATTGTTTTTTTCATAGGGAACGGTTTGAATCACCCATTCGGGTGGCGCGACGGTTCCCTACCTTTTTAGAGGAAGTTAAACGTTGAATTATTATCTGCATGACGACCCCGACCTGCCTGTGGCCTGGGCGCCGTGGTTCTCCCACGAATATATTTCGTACTTTTCCGTCCAGGCCATAGACAGTCTGATATCTTTGCCGTTGGTTCCTGTAAAACCAAATCCGCGTCACGGCGATAAACTCTGGCCGGTCGGCCCCAAACATATCGATGTTTACAAGGAAAGGTATTATGAGCTCCGCCAACTGGATCCATTATGGTCTTTCGATTATAAAAAGCGAAATGGCGATTTTGCTCTTGAAGCGCCTTCCGGAAAAATGATTGAACCATGGAAAGTGCTGGTGATCTATAGCACAGAGCCGGATTTGTATCTGGACAATGATCTGACCCTCCAAAAAAATCAGAAAGTCACGGGGGGGTCTCATGGATGGCGGCACATGCAATTCAAGCTTCTGGGAACAACATACGGCATCGCGCCACAATCTTTCCGCGTTCATAAAGATTTGGCGGAGCTTGCTTTTGAAAATGGCGACGAATACTGGGGGTGGCGCTATCTTTCTCGATGCGGCCATTATCTGTCGGACCTCGGGCACCCTTTTCATGTGAAGGCTTTACCTATTTCTTTCTTGATGAAGAAAATATTTTCAAGGCATGAACTCTTTAAAATTGTTTCGGCCATGCATCAGAGTTACGAAGTCTATGTCGAGCGACGCTTTCGTGAAGCATTTGGCCCCTTCAAACAGGCCTTGTTGCAAGGCGCTCGAGAAGGGCAGTGTGGGCGAGGGGATATCCAAGCCCAATTAACTACTTATATTCAACGAGCGGAAAAAAGGCACAATCCGATTTTTTATTATTTATTCGATAGGTTTGGCCGAGAGCTACTGAGCGCATTTGATCAGATGGACGCAAACAGTCAACTGGACGCGTCGATACAGACCAACCGCTGCTCCGCCGATGCGGCCAGAGTTATTTTTAAAGAGACCAATCTTTCCAAACTGGATTTTCTCGATAGGATTACAGGGGAAATTCTTTTTGATGTCGGCAGAATGTTGGGACTGCTATTTACCAGGTTTTCATCAAAATCATGCACGCAAGACGTTTCAGGCCTTAATTGATGATCCTGCCGGCTTTGATCGCAGCGTTTATTTTCCCTTTGCTTAAAACTTGCTTGCCGTTGATGAAGACGGCTTCGATACCGGAAGGCATGTTGCTGGTTTCCTTAACCGTATTGTTGTCGCGGATGTTTTTCCAGTCGATCACGGTGATGTCGGCGGCTAGACCTTCTTTCAAGAAACCGCGATCCTTGATCCCATAGCGCTCGGCTGTTGCACCCGACATTTTATAGACAGCTTCTTCCAGAGAGATGAGTTTTTTCTCGCGAGCCAGCTGGAAGAAACGAGGGAAGTTCCCCGACAAGGCCGGATTCTGTACTCCCCTGGAAAGGGGAAGGGCATCGGTCATGAAGAGGGATGCGTGATGGCGCATCAAAGCCTCGATGATCGGCAGATTGCTGTATGAGTGATTGAGGACTTGAGCAACACCTTTACTTTTCATTGCTATGTCCAAGGCGTTGTCGAACCAGTCCATACTCCGTTTTTGCGCTATTTGATCGAGAAACATGCCGTTGTACTGATTGAGTTCCTCAAAATTCGCATAGGTGATCTGGATGTCTTTCGTTCCGAAGCCGAGGAACCTCTGGATAAGACCAAGCTCACTTTTGAGTTTGGAAAGCATTTTTTTATCGTTATAAGCTTGGGGCACCTTGGCGAGGAACCATGCCGGCAGGATGACATTGATGATGGATTGGCCGCAGTGATAGGAGTAGGTGTCGAACTTTACGTCCACGCCTTGTTTGATTGCCCTGTCGATGCGTCTAAGAGCGTCTTCAAAGGTCTTGAAGGTTCTCTCGCCCACAAATATGAGATGGGAGATCTGAAGCCGTACTTCTGTTTCCCGGGCAATGTTCAGCAGCTCGTTTATGGCTAGCAGATTATGAGGTTCGTAGCCGTCGAAGGGCGAAACATAATCCAACAGGATCTTCGGGGTGCTCATCGGGTATCCCGGTGCGAGCGAAGAATAAGCCCGGAGATGGACCGTCAGCAATTTGTTTTTCCTTTTCACAAGCTTTGCGATTTCCCGGAGTTCTTCGCCCGTGGCGAAAATTCCCGGCTCATACTGCAAACCTAGGGAAACACCAGCCGCGCCTTCATCCATGGCTTGTTCAAGCAGAGCGAGTATCTCTTTCATTTCATCTTTGTTCAAAGGTGTCGCATTGAAGCCGCGGATGGAGGTTCTGGTCGTGCCGTGGCCTGCCAGAGTCATCATGTTGTGGGTCATGCCGCTTCGCGTTACATGATCGAAATACTGCGTCATTGTATTCCACTCAATGGTCATAAGGTTGGAGAGACCCTTCTTCTGAAGCAAGTCCAAATAGGATGTATTTTTGCTAAATCCCGCCACGCCGTAACCGCATTGACCGGCGACAAAGGTGGTTACACCTTGAGCAGTGAAGGGGAGCTTCATTTCATCATGTCCTTCGATGGGAAGATACCAGTCCATGTGAGAATGGGCGTCAATGATACCCGGCATGATAACCAGTCCCGTGCAGTCCATCATCTGGGCTTTCACCGGAATTTCGCCTTCAGAAATATTTTCAATCCGATTGTCGCAAATCAGCAGATTACCCTTGAAGCCTCTTTTCCCCGTGCCATCGACTATGAAGCCATTTTTCAGTAGAGTATAATTTCCGCCGCTGCACTTGATTGCTGTTTTCTGCGTTGTATCTGAAGCCGGCGCGGCGTGTGCTTTTCCCCCGGCAATCTTTAGCACGGGTAGGGCGGAAACTAGGGCGAGCGTTTTACCGGTTGCTGACAAAAACTTTCTTCTGGATGATTTGGTCTTTAGCAGAGCTTTCACGCTTTCTGCAACGCGGCTTACCGAATTATTGTTTTTCATTGCAACCTCCCGAGGAATCGTTTACTTGCTGATTTTTTTAAGAGCCCCTTGAACTTCTGAACTGCGAACCGCCGCTATAAAATCTGTTATCGACGCGGGTAATGTCGTAACAGGTTTGCCTGTTGATAAGGCTAAATAATATATGTGAGCGACTTTCTCCAGAAGCTCCGCGTGGAGAATGGCTTTATCCATGTCCTTGCCCAGTGCCAGAATCCCATGATTCTGAATGATATAGGCGTTGGCATTATTGGATAATTTTCCGCCCACATTAGTAGCCAATTCCGGGCTTCCGGATAGGGCATAGGGAATTATCTCAATCATCTGGCCTAGTGAAAAAGACACCTCATCAAAAAGAGAGGGTATCGGCGTGTTGATGACACCAAAAACGCTGCCATAGATTTGATGGGTATGGACGACTGCATTGACATCCGGGCGATTCTGGTAAACAATACCGTGCAGACCTGATTCCACGGACGGCTTTAAACCGTTTTTTACTTCGATAGCCGAATTGTCAAAACTGACCACACAGATGTCATCGACGGAAATCTCCTGATATCTTACGGATGAGGGTGTGATGGCCATCGCAGTATCACTGAGGCGTACCGAAACATTGCCTCCTGAACCCCGGTGAGAGCCAAAATAACCTTGATCGGAAAGCCAGAGACTGGCCGTAAGAACGCTTTTCTTTTCATTTTCATATGAAATCATAAAATGCATTGAACCTCCTGCTTAGGATTTATTGGTATCTAAGAATCGTGATCATGCCGCCTAAATTCTTTTTTCTGAATAAAGATTTTCATCAATGTAAAAAAGTTAAAATTTTTGTTGACTTCATGATTTAACAGTATTAAATTAATATCATTAAATTAACAATGATTCAAGCTTATTGGTTAAAGTAAAGACAACAAGGAGAGTGGAAAAAACTTTATATTTTCTATTGCGACAAAAAACAAAGAGGCTTTTAGAAACTATCCGTTTTTCATAAGGCTTTGTTTTTTAAAATCTGAAAGGATTGAGGAGGGAGCAATGAAGAGACTATGGTTGTTTTTGCTGTCATTGGCGTTGGTCATTGTTTTTAGTGCTTCGGCCTTCGCGGTGGATGTGAAGTTCAGCGGCGAGTATTTCGCAGCCGGTATGTATCTGGACAAGGTCGGTTTAAATAAATCAAAATATACTTATTATCCTATTAAAGATTTTACACCGATACCTACCACCATTGATAGTGGAGAGACGAGTACAGCTTTCTATTTTCAGAGGCTGCGCGTGCAAACTGATTTTATTGTTTCTCAGGGCCTGAAACTTGTCACCCAATTCGATGCCATGGAAAGAGCTTGGGGTGCCAGCAGGTCAACAACCGATTTGCCGGATTCACGATCGATAGCAACCAGAGCGGAAAATGAAAACATTGCCTTCGATATAGCTTACATTTACTATGAATCGCCTATCGGTTTATTCCAGGTCGGCTATATGCCTGATTGGGGATGGGGAACCGTTTTCAATGATAGCGAAAAAAACAATCCTACCTTGGGCGTAATCCAATACATATTACCCATTGAACCGGTTATACTCAGTGCCACATATTACAAGCTCGTTGACGGGAACCATACCGCCGTAAATTCCTTATCAACAGCTACCGATAGTGATTTAGATAAGTATATGTTGGGTGTTACCTATGGATACAAAACGAATTTCGAAGCGGGGATTCTCTATGAATACATGCGCGTTGCAGCTGACAAACCCGTTCCCGTTTTTGGTTACGTGCTGAAAGGCATGGGTTTTGCGCCTTACTTTAAAGCCAAGTATGGACCTGTTTACATGGAAGGAGAATTGATATACGCTTGGGGCAAACTAGAATGGGAAAATCCCAGTGATATGACGGGCCCTGATCAAGATCTACAGATTCTTCTGGGTTACCTTAATGTTGGGGCCAATCTGGGGATGTTTTATGTCGGCGGCACCTTCGCTTATGTTTCCGGCGATGATCCTGGAACCAAGGATAAAAGGGAAGATGGTTTCGGTGTTCTGGACGGCGGAAGGGATTTCAATCCCTGTTTGATTATGTTTAATGAGGAGCTAAGTTACTGGGCAGGTCCACTTTACGGCTATCCTGGAGATGATCCTAATAATACATCTGTTAACGGCAGTCCGATGAAAAATGTCTGGTTCTTACAGGGCAAAGCCGGTTTGAGACCTACCGATAAACTGGATATTATGGCCTCGGTTTC
>CAZOPH010000017.1:0-21806 GCA_964581635.1 uncultured Smithella sp. | reverse complement strand
GCGGCGGCGGTGATGACTCAAAGTCGCCGCCATCAACAGCAAAAGCCATTACGGCATTTTATCTGTCCGGCGTCGTCGGAACGATCGATGAAACGGGAAAAACTATAGCGGTCACGATGCCTTATGGAACAGATGTAAAGTCTCTGGTGGCAATGTTCAGGACAACCGGCGCCAGTGTCCAGGTAGGATCAACCGATCAGATCAGCGAAGCGACGTCCAATGACTTTAGCAGTCCCGTGGATTATACGGTAACGGCGGAAGATGGTTCATCGGTAATCTATACGGTAACGGTAACTGCAACAACGACACCAAAGCTAAGAGCCTTCACGGCATTTTCTCTGAACGGCGTTGCCGGAACAATCAACGAAAAGGAAAAAAAGATATCGGTAAGGATGCCCTCCGGCACAGATGTCACGGCGCTAGTGGCGACATTCACCACAGCAGACGGTGCCACCGTCACAGTGGGGTCAACCAATCAGGTAAGCGGGGTGACACCCAACAACTTTACCAAACCGGTGGTTTATACGGTAACAAACGCAGGTTCCTCAGCGAATTACACAGTTAAGATTAACGATTATGTTTTGACGAAAAGGGAATATGATTCTGATAAGAGCGGAACGCCGGATACCATCTACTACTACTCGTACTATACAGACGGCCGCAGGGCGAAAGATCAAATTGATTCGGATAATAACGGCAAGATAGACTCTGCTGTCATATACGGGTACGATGCCAACTACAACAATACAAAAGTGGAGTATGATACGAATAATAATGGCATCATCGACTATGTTTACTACTATACATACGACACAAACGACAAGATAACGAAAACGGAATTTGATCTTTATAATGACGGTACGATCGACTCTGTCATCAACTACACATACAATTCAGACGGTAACGTCTTGACAGAAGAACATGATAATAATTTAGATGGTACGCCGGACGCAGTTTACGACTACACATACGATGGCGGCAACTTGATTCAAGTTGCCTATGACAGTGATAATAACGGATTTTATGACTATATTGAGAATTACACTTACGATGCTGGCAAAAAGACGAAAACGGAAATTGATTCTAACAATGACGGCAATATAGACTCTGTATATTACTACACATACGACACAACAAGCGGCAACCTGACGACAGAAGAATATGATTACGATAATAACACAACCATTGACGATACTATGATTTATACATACGATCCAACAAGCGGCAACCTGACAAGAAAGGAATATAGTTATTGGGTTAATCTATACTACTGGACGTTAATTTGAACGTTTGAATTGTATAGCGATTCTTTCGCACCCTTGAAATCAGGAGGACAGTTCCAGTCTCTTCCTGACTTTCACCGGGGCGGCATGGTAACCACGTCTATGAAAGTGGTCTTGACGTTGCCGCTGCCCTTGGTATCCAGTCTGACAAAAAAATTATGGCAGATGATTTTTCCTTTGTAAAATATTTGCCATAATCAGCACCATAGAAAATTTCCAGCAAGCAATAGTTGATTTTAGTTAGAACATCAGCAGTTCACTTCATGAAACAGGAGGTGTCGGATGCAAGATGTCTTTATCGTCAGTGCCGTCAGAACGCCGGTTGGCAAGCAAAGAGGGTATTACCGCGAATATGTCGCCCCGGAACTGCTTGCCCTTGTACTCAACGAGGTTGTCGAACGCGTCCATCTGGACGCAGCCCTGGTGGATGATGTGATCACCGGATGCGTTTATCAGATTGGCGAACAGGGATTCAATCTGGCGCGGACGGGGGTGCTGTCGTCCCGTCTTCCGGTGACGCTGGGAGGCATCAGTGTGAATCGCCAGTGCGGCAGCAGCCTCTCCGCGATCCAGCTGGGCGCGGGAATGATCGCCGCGGGAATGATGGACACGGTCATTGCCAGTGGCTGCGAGCTCATGTCCAAGTATGGCATTGCCTCCGACATGAACTGCACGCTCGCCAACGGACAGAATGCGGGGCATCCCATTACGCAATCGTACATGGAGCGCTACGGCATCCCGGACCAGATGACTGCCGCCCAGGCCATAGCCAACCAGTGGGGAATAACCAAGGAAGCGTGTCAGGATTTTGCCATCGCGAGCCACGCAAAAGCTTTAAAGGCCACGAAAGAAGGCTATTTCAAAAAGGAGATTCTGCCGATGCAGGGCCTGGACAAGGATGGCCATAAAATCCTTTGCGATACCGATGAGCCGATGCGTGCCGGCGTTACGCGGGAAGTCCTGGAAAGCCTCAAGGTGCTGCCGGGCACCGACTGGATGACCGCCGGACTTTCCAGCACGGTGACTGATGGCGCTTCCGCGGTGCTGCTCATGAGCGGGAAAAAAGTGAAGGAACTGGGGCTGACGCCGCTGGTTCGCATCGTGGCTAATGCGGTGGTGGGCTCCGACCCCAAGCTCATGCTCACCGGCCCGATGACCGCGACGCCGAAAGTGCTCAAGATGGCGGGCCTTAAAATGGACGACATCGATCTCTTCGAAGTGAACGAGGCCTTTGCGCCGATCCCGCTGGCCTGGGCGAAAGAGCTCCAGGCCGACATGGCGAAACTCAATGTCAACGGCGGCGCCATGGCGCTGGGACACCCGGTGGGCAACAGCGGGTGCCGCCTCAGTGTCACGGCAATCCATGAGCTGCAGCGGCGGAAGGCCAAATACGCACTGGTGACCCTCTGCACGGGCGGCGGCCAGGCTCCGGCAACCATCTTCGAGAGGGTTTAGTTTTGGCGTTTGATCGCTTGCCTTACACTGATGGTTCTCGTATAAAAAAATCAAAAATTACCGGAAGGGGCGCCCATTGATGAAATTGATCCTCACACGCTTTATCTTGATTTCTTGTTTACTTTTCCTTTTGATTCCACCTACAGCGTCCGCCGCAACAAAAACATCCGTCAAAAAGGCTACCCCTCCTGCCCGTACAGATTCCCAGGCAGCTATTCTTGATTATGATCAGGCAATCAAACGAAATCCCAAAGATTCCCTGGCTTATTACAATCGCGGGCTTGCTTATTATGATCTGGGAAAATATTCGGAAGCGATTGCCGATTTCAATCAAGCCATTCAGCTCAATCCCAACAATTCCCTGGCGCATATCGCTCGCGGCAATGCCTATGGCAATCTTGAAAAATATCCTGAAGTTATTTTTGATATGAACAGGGCCATCCAATTAAATCAAAAGGAAGATAAAGCTTATTACAACCGGGGTCGCGCTTATATGTACTTGGGAAGATACAATGAAGCGATCATGGATTTCAATAAAGCGGTTGAACTGAATCCCAAAAATGACCTGGCTTATACCAGCCGTGGTCTTGTTTATAACAATATAGAAAAATACAGTGAAGCAGTGGTTGATTTCAGCAAGGCCATTGAATTCAATTCGAAAAATGATTTGGCGTATTACAGCCGCGGACTTGCTTACGGCTTTCTTGGAAAATATTCTGACGCGATTGCTGATTTCAATAAAGCCCTTGAGCTCAATGCAAAAAATCATCTGGCGTATTACAGCCGCGGTTTTTTTTACAGTATGCTTGGAGAATATAATGAAGCGATTGCCGATTTCACTAAATCTCTCGAGCTCAATCCCAAAAATCATTTAGCGTATTATAACCGCGGCCGCGCGTATGGCTTTCTTGGAAAAGATACGGAGGCGATTAGCGATTTCTATGCAGCTCTTGCGCTCAATCCCAATCTTGACTCGGCGTATTTCAGCCGCGGGGTTTCTTATCATTACCTGGAAAGATATTCTGACGCGATTGCTGATTTCAACAAAGCCATTGAACTGAATCCAAAAAATGACTCGGCGTATTACAGCCGGGGCCGTTCGTATGGTCTTCTTGGACAATACCAGGAAGCCATCCTTGATTTCAGCAAAACCATTGAATTGAATCCAAAGGATGCCGGCGCGTATGGCAACCGCGGAGCTGCTTACATTTTTCTGGGAAAATATCATGAAGCAATTGTTGATTTGAATAAAGCCATTGAACTCAACCCTAATGATGCTTCAGCTTATTATAATCGGGCCTGCTCTTATTCCAGGCTCAAAAATATTAAAAATGCTGTTGAAGATTTAGATAAAGCGATTTCCATGAAACCTGCCCTTAGAAATGACGCAAGAACTGAAAAGGACTTTGATCCGATAAGGGATTCTGCTGATTTCAAAAAATTAATCGAACAAGGAGGATGAGACCATGGGAGAAAAATTTGATGTCATCATTATCGGGTGCGGCCCATCAGGAATGGTTGCCGGTGCTTTGCTCGCGAGTACGGGCAAGCGAGTGCTCATGCTCGATAAAATGGATCGTCTGGGTGGCCGGGCCTGCGGGTTTCAGTATCGCGGCATCACGTTTGATTACGGGATGCACCTCATGATCACCTCCGATGACGGCGTGCTGGGCCAGACTTTAAGAAAACTGGGAATCCCTGTCGGCTGGAAACAAATACCCGGACTTCGCGTTTTCACGGATGGCGCATGGAAGGACATGATGGAGCTCGCGCCGCTGGCCGACCCGGAATTCGGCACGATAGCCGCCGAGATGATGGCCATGTCCGAAGATGACCTGGTGCAGTGTGACGACTTGTCCATCGAGGATTGGTTAAGAACACGCACATCAAAAGATAATGTCCTTGATTTCATGCGCGGCATGGCCATGGTCATCACAACCCTTCCTGATGCCAACGACATGGCGGCCTCGGAGGTGATTTTCTCCACCGGACGCGTATTAAAGACGGGAAAGTTTGCGGGAGTCCCGGAGGGCGGTTATACCAGGATGTGGGAGGCAACCGCTGACTACATCCGTTCAAAAGGCGGTGAAATTCGGTTGAATACCAGCGTGGGCCAGATTGCCATCCACGACGGGAAAACAGCCGGTGTTCTGATTGATATCAAAAAAGATTCTAAATTTTTCATGTCAGACTATATGCTGGCCGAGCAAGAGCTGATTGAAGCACCCGTTGTCATTTACACAGGGATGATCTGGGATCTGTTTAAAATCGCTGCCACTGAACATTTTCCTGATTTCTTTGTGAAGATGGTCAAAGGATTCACCGGAAACACGACATCGGCCGTCGGCTGGGCGATCCTGGCCATGGACAAACCGGCAACAGACAGCCTCTGCCACCACGCTGTGTATAAGCTGAAACGCATGGGCTTGCCTCTGCAATATCTCCCGATCACGAATATCGATCCATCCATTGCGCCTCCCGGCACCCATTTGTTTATCGGGGGGTGTCCCTGTGAACTGGACACCAGGGACCGTGAACTGATGGAAGAGAAGGCCGCCCTGCACAAAGAAGACCTGGAAGAGCTTTTCCCCGGCATCTGGAAAAGTGTGCAATGGGGCATTAAAGGGACTTTTACGGGAATCGACGGGATAGCCAGACGTCCCCGCTGCGTGGGTATTTTCCGGCCGGATTACAAGGCGCCGGGAATCGACGGTCTGTATTTTGCCGGCGATACCGTACGCGGCAGAGGGGTGGGAATGGATTTTGCCTCACGCTCCGGCTTGCGGTGCGTGGAGAAAATCCTGAATCAGAAATTTGATATCGAATAACGCATCAACGATTATGGACATCTTCGCCGGGATCAGGGTCATTGATGTCACGCAATTCATCTCGGGCTCGCGCTGTACGCAGATTCTGGCGGACATGGGGGCTGAGGTCGTGAAGATCGAACCGCCTCAGGGTGATGTCCTGCGCCTGATCTTCAGCCTGATACCCGGGGCGGAGCGCAACTACTCGGTCTTCAATCGCAACAAGTATGGCATGGCTCTGGACTGGAAGCAGCCGCAGGGCCAGGAAATCATGCGCCGCCTGGCGGCGAGCGCGGATATCTTTGTGCATAACCTCATCCCCGGCACCCTGGAGGACAGCCACCTCGGGTATGAGGACCTCAAGCGGGTTAAACCGGATATCATCTATCTAGCCATCTCAGGCTTCGGAGCGACGGGTGTAAATCCGGAACGGGCCGCATTTGATATCATCGCCCAGGCCACTGCCGGCCAGCTCTGGAACGATCTCGAAAACCTCATGCCGCCCGCCAACTACTGGGGCGACTTGGTCAGCGGTGGTTATGCCGCTACGGCGGCCTGCATGGCGCTCATCCATCGCCTGCGCACCGGCGAGGGGCAATATGTCGATATCTCCATGCAGGATGTGTTGTATTTTAATAACTATCGGGCCATGATCGACAAGGCCATGGCGCCCATCATGGAAGACACCGCCCGAACCCTGGGCCGCCGACCGGCCGAGGTTCTCAATTCAAAAGATCGCATGCCCTTCTATGGCTTTTTCAAGACCACCGACGGCAAGGTGGCCATCGTGTCCATTACCCCCCGCCAATGGCGCGACCTTGCCGAGGTCACCGCTCATCCCGAGCTGGTAAACGATCCGCGCTTCTCCAACCTGATCACGCAGATCAATCATCACGCCGCAGCGGTCGAGCTCATCGAAGAGTGGACGAGCCGACATTCATCGGCTGAAATCGTCCGGAAACTGGAGGCACGCAAGATCCCCTGCGGGATTGCCTATTCCGTTGATCAAGTCAATGCGGATGATAATCTCCGGGAGCGGGGCATGTTCCAGACGGTTGATCACGCTCAGTTCGGCAGCATCGACGTGCCGGGTATCCCGTATCACTTTTCGAGTACGCCAGGAAAGATCAGACGCCCTGCCCCCGGTTTAGGTGAACACAATCGAGTTCTGCTTGCGGATTGGCTTGGCTACACGGCGGACGAGATCACCCGGCTTCAATCCGCAAAAGTTATCCTGTGATGCACTTCAACCCCGTCCACAAGATTTGGATGATAACCCCTGTAGCAGTGTTGCTGCTTTCCACCGGCCATCTTGTGACATATCTATTGACATACCGTAAGGGGAAATATTTATATGTCATTGTAATCACATCAATAAATTGTGACATATTTGTTGACAAAATACGTCGGAATAGATATGTGTATTGTGCAGATGGATTCAGATCTGATGGCTAATACTCGTGACAAAAATTATTGCAAATTAATCCTAAGTACTCGTAATATCATGTTATAAAGGTGACAATGTTATGGACAATAATGTCGTAAAAAAAGTTATGACGTTCAAATCCGGAAATTTTTTATTTAGCGCAAAATATGATGTTTCTGAACTCAATAGCCTTCTTTTGATAGCAAGGGAATTATATTCAGCAATAGCGGGGATGCCTCTCCTTCCAGAATGGTCAACTTATTTGGAAGAGGACCTCATTCGCCGGTCTATTTTTAGTACCGCCGCCATAGAAGGAAATCCCTTGAAAGAGGAAGATGTAAGTAAAATAATTAAACAGACGAATGAAGGACAAAAAAATAACGAAGCGACGCAAGCCATTATAAACCTGAAAGCGGTCTATCAATATATTAAAACAATTGAACCAATGAAAGACGTAACTAAACTAAGCGAAGATTTTATCAGGAAGTCTCATCGTATTATTACAACCGGGCTTCATGATACCGATAATCTGGCCGGCAAATACAGGAATCACGTGGTGAAAGTTGGCGACCATGCGCATGGTGGCATATACACCCCTCCTAAATGTTTGCCTGATATCGAGAATTTAATGAAAGAGTTTGTGAAATGGATAAATTGCAAAGAGGTGATGGAATTAGATAGTTTCATTCGAGCCGCATTGGCACATTATCACTTGGGATTGATCCATCCTTTTGGCAACGGTAATGGAAGAACCATCAGAATCGTTGAAGCAATGTTGTTGAGAACGTCGGGCATCAAATATGTGCCTACGATGTTATCGAATTATTATTACAGAAAAATTGATGATTATTACTTGGCCTTTTCACATTCGCTGAAAAACCAGAATCATGAAGTAACGCCATTTCTCAAATTCATGCTGGAAGGTGTCATTGAATCATTAAATGAAATTAAGGGTAATATATATCTTAGAATCCGATTGTTATTGCTTCGTGATTATTGCTCTTCTTTAAAAAAGCAAGGAAAACTGACACAACGGCAATATGACCTTTCAAGTATGCTATTAGAAATGCTCAAACCATTCACTTTAAAAAATCTATTCGATATTTCCCCTTATCATACTTTATATAGAAATGTAGGTGTAAGAACAGCTAGAAGGGATATCGCTAAATTATTAGAGCTGAAAATTTTGCTTCAAAAAGAAAATGGCGAATACGATTTGAACTTAAATGCGCTGGGTTAATAATCAGGCATCAAAAAAAACTAATGCGATATCTGGGCATAACGTGTGTAAACAAGCGCAGCCTCGACCCGATTGCGCATCCCGCTCTTCGAGAAGATATTGCGCAGATGGGTCTTGACGGTCTTGGGGCTTAAGAAAAGCCTTTCGGCGATCTCTTCATTGGTCATGCTTTGGCTGATCAGAGCCAGAACCTCCATTTCCCGAGGGGAAAGCATTTCCATTTTTTCCGTACTCAGGTGGGTGAGAGGCTTAAGACGATCACTTTTATTTTTGAACTCTTTGATGATTTCCTCGAAAATCCGTTTGGTTAGCTCAGCGTCGAGCCAGAACTCTCCCCGGGCTACCACACGAATACATTTGATAAGGTGTGCGTCACTGAGCGCGATTTTGAAGAACCCCTGCACACCCCCCTGCATCATCGCCATAACGTTTTCCTCGTTGTAGCGTTCGCCGACGATGATGGTCTTCACGTTCGGCAGTTGATGCCGATAGCCGAGGATTCTTTCCAAATCCAGGGCCGCCACATCTCGCAAAATGATCTGATCCAGGAGGAGAACATCCGGCTGCTGCTCGATCATTTGCTTGACGAAGGCAATGGCCTGTCTCACCTCGCTCTTGAGATCTCTGATGATTAGTTTACTGACAAGGCTGATATCTTTCTCTGTGCGCAGGCAATTTGTAAGTCGCCGCAAAAACTTTTCATCATGAGTAACCACAGTCAGCTTGCTCTTCTTCATCTTCAACCTCCCAGTGACATCCAGATCGCCGGCGCGCTGCCGGCTAAGCTCAATCCACGGAAAACGCCATCGCTTAAACCAGATCGTTAAGACTACGCATAAAGGAGTATTCCCAGAATGTCAACCGATAATTTCCAGAGGCTTCGCGTGGAAATCCATGATGAACCAATGAGGCTTTTAACGCGAATTCTCTCTGCAGGGGATCGCTGCCAGCACCACTGACGTCATGGTCAGAATGCTGGATGAGCAGGTTCATCCACCGGCATCATTACACCAGGCAAAAATCCGTGTATGTTTCCCCGTCACCAAGCCATGTCAGACTATAAAAGGATCGCAGTAAGGCGTCGCCCGTCCACGACTCTCTTCAACTATTTTATGGCCTTCGCCTCGTTATCAATCGCCAGCTGCACTTGCTTGTAGAACGCAAGGCGCTTCGCATCCTGATCGCCACCTTGAAGATCACTAGCCTTCGGCCAGTTGCTATTCGAAGCGATAATTAGTTTTCGCTTGGGATCGATGAAGATGCCCTGACCGAAAATTCCTCTTGCTGTATAGCTGCCATCATCCATGGTCCACCATTGATAGCCATAGCCATATCCGAGCCTGGTGGTATCAGCCTGTTTCGTCGTTGCCGCAGCAATCCAGCCATCCGGCAATACCGTCTTACCGTCAGCCGTTCCGCCGCCCAGTATGAACAGGCCAAAGCGGGCAAAGTCACGGGTTGACGCCTGTATGCAGCAGCCACTGATTTCATGAGCGGTGGATCCCAGCAACCAGCTCGCATTTTGCTGCATTCCAAAAGGCTGCCAGATTTTCTCGGATAAATATTCGGACAGGTTTTTCTTGGTCGCAGAACTGACCAGCACTCCAATCAAATTCGTCTCGCCGGTCTTGTAAACCCATTTCGTGCCCGGAGGCGCTTCGCGCTTCAATTTGCGCATATAGCTGACCGTCACATCGACGCCCGGCTCGGCCTTGTGCGCGTTAAACAAAGCGACATCCGATTTGGGATCGGCATAATCCTCATTCCACTTCACACCCGATGTCATGGTCAACAGCTGCCTGATGGTTACATCATCATAGACCGACCCCTTGAGGTCGGGAATATAGTCCGATACCTTGTCGTCGATGCTCTTGATATAGCCGTCCTTGATGGCTGCACCGACCAATGTCGAGGTGAATGATTTCGCAACCGAAAAGCTGGTCCAGCGTCCATCGGCGTTGAAACCGAGTCCATATTTTTCGAGGCGAATTTTGCCGTCCTGAATGATGATTAATGCAGCAGTACGCTGATCCTGCATATAGGCATCGACATCGATACCAACATCAAGTGGCGCTCCTTCCGGCAAGGGATAGATGTTTTTGCCGGCGGTGATCATCCGGGATTTGGAAATGAAGGGGATTCGGTCCAACGCGCGAAACGTGGCATCGCGCTGCTTGGTTGACCAGAAAAGGACGTCTTTGTCGGTCGGTATGTTGAGAATTAGTGCGCGCATATCCTTGTCAGCCGTTGCCCAGAATATGCCGCCTGCAGCCGCCAATACTACCAATACCCCAATGATCCATTTTCGCATGACGCACCTCCCTGAGTATTCTGTAATGAAACATCTTATAATACTTTTAATGAAGAAAGACTTTTAACAATAACTCATACGCATGATCACTCTAGTGTTATGGGGTCAAGCATGCTTCAGGACGATACTTCCCATGATGTTGGATACACTTTCACAAACATCAATAGCTTTTTCCATCCGCTCAAAAATTTCTTTCCATTTAAGCAGTTCAATCGCATCTTTTTCCTTGAGAAAAAGATCGGTGATGATGGTTCTTAAAACGACATCGCCGGCATTTTCCAGCGTGTTGATTTCCACGCAGCCGTCCAGAATGATCTTGGAGTCTTTCAGGTCACGGAGACCATGAACGACATTTTTGATTTTTTGGATCGCTTGAAAAAGAATTTCCGCCTGTTTGATGATTTCATCATTCGGCTTTTCAACTTTATACATGTGGAGTCGTACGGCGGTCGCAAAAATATTATCCATAATGTCGTCCATCTTATTGACTAAAGCGTAAATATCTTCCCGGTCGATGGGAGTCAGGAAGGTTTTGTGCATTCTCTTGTATGTTTTATGCGCAATAACATCCGCTTCATGTTCAATTTCCTTGAGCCGGGCAACTCTAGCTTCGGTATAATTATGATTTTGGGCCATTTCTAAGAAGAATTTACCGCCTTCTTCAATCTTGCCGGCCAATTCTTCAAAATAATCATGAAAATTTTCTTCTTTAGGAAAAAGGCGCATAAGAACTACCTCTCTTTTATTTTTCCATAGCATGAAGTCTTCAAAACTTATTCACTTGCTATTATCTTTATTGAGAATTTTGTCACGGTATAACCTGGCCCGTATGTGACCGTTTTTAGCAGCTTTGCGAAACCATAGCATCGCCTCTGTATGATCTTCTTTCACGCCCAAACCGTTATAGTACATATAGCCGACGAAAAATTGGGCCTGGCCGTTACCCTGTTCAGCGGCTTTGCGAAACCATACCATCGCCTTCGTATGGTCTTCTTTCACACCCAAACCATTATAGTACATTTCACCGATGATGTATTGAGCATTGTAGTCTTCCGTTTCTTTGCAGAAATGGTATGCGTTCTTATAGTCTTTATCTTCAAAATATTTTACACACTGCTCATAATTGGTCAACGCCCATGCATTTGTAAATAGTATGCAAATAAGAATTACCTGGGAAATAATGGTAAGATTTCTTTTCATGGCTACCTCCACCGATCACTGCAAGATATTTCTACCACATGTTCAATTAGGATTCAGCTATTTTTAAACTATTTCCGATCGAATGGCACAACGACCGGGCCCATCGGAAACTTAAGCAATCCAATTAAACGACACATACAGCTTAAGCAGAAAGCCTTACTTATATGAAGGAAGCAAAAACGTTGTTTGAAACTTGCTGAAATTACAGAAAAGGTTTATATAGATGGCGCAACCATCTCTTTGTTCTAATCCTGCTCTGTTAAGAACCACTTGAAGATAAAAATTTTCTATATAGCGTGTCCTTCGTTTTACGAAATGAATATATGAATACAAGGAGTGGCCGGTATGGAGAATGAATCGACTCTCAAGGTTGAAAAAATCGGACACATTGCATGGTTGGTTCTGAATAGGCCGCAACAGCGAAATACCATGACACTGGAATTTTTTCAGGAGATGCGCCGGATTTTTGAAGAATTCGACGCAGATGCCGGTGTGCGTGTCGTGGTCATCCGGGCAGAGGGAAAGAGCTTTACCGCCGGCCTGGATCTTGTTGCAGCTCAGGCTCTCCTCGGGGATGGCTCGGCCGTTTACCGTGACTGGCTCCGCAGGAAAATAATAGAACTCCAGGAGAGCATGACCGCCATTGAAAAATGCAGGAAACCCGTTATTGCCGCTATCCATGGACACTGCATCGGCGGGGGCGTTGATCTTACCAGTGCCTGCGATATTCGGATCGCGGCTAAAGACGCCATCTTTTCCATCCGCGAAACCCGGATCGGCATTATAGCGGATATCGGCAGCCTGCAACGCGTTCCTCACATTATCGGACAGGGCTGGTTCCGGGAGCTGGCTTTGACCGGAAGGGACTGGACCGCAGAGGAGGCCCTGAAGATGGGGTACATTACACGGCTCTGCGAAGACAGCCAGGCCCTTTTCGAGGAAGCCCGGATACTGGCTGAAGAGATCGCCAGTCTGGCTCCGCTCGCCGTTCAGGGAATCAAGGAAGTTGCGAATTACAGCCGTGATCACGGCATTCAGCAGGGTCTGGAATATGTGGCCCAGAGGAATGCCGCTGTGGTACCCAATGAAGACATGATGGAAGCGGTTTCGGCATTTCTTGAAAAACGAGTCCCGCGGTTCAACGGGCGATAGGGAATTTTGTTTGTTCTCGTTTCTCCTGAACGATTGAGAGCAGGGGACGAATCGGATTAGAGGAGGTGTGCATCGGTACCCAGTGATGGGTGTGGGAAGAAGAAGCTAAGGAGTGGAGCTTACCAAAACAAAAAGGAGGGGTAATATGTCATTTCAGAGATTATGGCACAAATCCTATGCCTCAGAGGTTCCTGCAGAAATTAATCTGGAAAAGATCACCATGGCGGAAGCTCTCACGAAAACCGCGAACAAGTATCCGGATCGAGTTGCCTTTATTTACATGGGTAAAAAGATCACCTTCCGGCAACTGGATAAATTAGTAAATAGATTCACCCGGGCATTGATCGACCTTGGGGTAAAACCCGGAGACATTGTGGCCATGCTCCTGCCTAATATTCCGCAGATGATCATTGCCAATCATGCGGCCTATCGCGCAGGAGCGGTAACCGCCATGAACAATCCGCTCTATACCGAACGAGAATTAACCTACCAGATCAATGATTCAGACGCTACCGTCCTTGTAACGCTGGATCTGCTGCTCCCCCGGGTGCTCAAGATCAAAGGCGAAACAAAAATCAAGACCATTATCACCTGCCACATCAGCGACTATCTACCCTTTCCCAAGAAGCAGCTCTTTCCTTATGTTAAAAAGCAAATGTTCAGAAAAGTGGAACCGCAGCCGGACGTTTACGAATTTATGGATCTTATTGCTAAACACTCTGATTCGCCGGGAGAAAACAAAGCAAAATGGGATTCACTGGCCGCTCTTATCTATACCGGGGGAACAACCGGTGTCAGCAAGGGTGCTATGCTGACCCATGCCAACATCTCGTCGGTCGTGCAGCAGTTCTCTGCATGGTTCCCCGATCTCAAAGGCCAATTCCAGAACCTTATGGGAATTTATCCCGTGTTCCATTCGGCAGGGTACTCGGTAAGTCAGAATCTTCCCATCTGGAACGGCTGGTGCTGTACGTTGGTGCCCAAGCCGGAGGCTGGCGTCATAGTAGAAATGCTTGAAAAGTTCCGGCCGACATTCCTTCCCGGTGTACCCACGATATATACGGCACTTCTTGGCAACGAAAAATTCAGGAAAATGGACCTTTCCTTTGTGAAGGGGTATTTCGGCGGTGCGGCTCCCCTGCCGGAAAACACCCTGAACGAGTTAAAAAAAATCCACGGTGCCATAATCTATGATGTTTACGGGGCAACGGAGAACACGGCCTTCGCCACTGCCACTCCCTGGAACGGAAAGGTGAAAATCGGTACCGTGGGCGTTCCGCTTCCCAACACGGACATTAAAATCGTGGACATTGAGACAGGCACCAGGGAACTCCAGATCAATGAGCACGGCGAAATCTGCATTAAAGGTCCGCAGGTGATGACCGGGTACTATAAAAAATCGGAAGAAACAGCCCATGCGCTTAAGGATGGATGGTTTTATACCGGGGACATCGGGTATTTCGACGACGAGGGGTATTTGACCATATCGGATCGTAAAAAGGATTTAATTGTTGCGAGTGGTTTCAACGTCTATCCCAAGGAGATAGATGAAATACTCTTCGAGCACCCGAAGATTCTTGAGGCCTGCTGTATCGGTGTTCCGGATGAGTACAGGGGTGAAACCGTGAAGGCCTATATCGTGATTAAGCCGGGAGAGACACTTACGAAACAGGAGGTGATTTCCTTCTGTAAGGAGAAAATGGCGGGCTATAAGGTTCCCACGATTGTAGAATTCATACATGAACTCCCCAAGAGCGCAATCGGCAAGATCATGCGCCGCGAACTGAGGGAGATGGACAGAAAAAAAGGAGAAATATAATATGAGCGCAATGATCCCGGAATTTAAAACATTGCTCTTTGAAGAAAAAGAACCATCCATCGGCATCGTGACCATGAACCGTGCCGACCAGCTCAATGCGATCAACCTGGACATGCTGAAGGATTTCGAAACACTGTTTCATGCCTTGTGTCAGGACGATTCCATCAGGGTTCTCATTATCACGGGCGCCGGCAGAGGGTATTCCTCGGGCGCCGATCTCAATGACGCCATAGCTAACAGGAAAGCGGAGGCGTTCACAGAGCCTGAAAAGTTCTTGAAAATTGCTCAGGAGCGATATGCCTCCCTGATTCTGGGTATGAGAAAGATTCCCCAGCCTATTATATCTGCCGTGAATGGACCAGCCGCCGGAGGAGGTTTATGCATGGCACTGGCCAGTGATATCAGAGTGGCGAGTCCTCAAGCATACTTTGTGGCCTCTTTCATCAACATCGGACTTTCAGGCGGTGAACTGGGATCTTCCTTTTTACTACCCAGGCTTATAGGGCTCTCTCACGCTGCGGACATGCTGTTCACCGGCAGGAAGATCAGCGCCGATGAAGCCGAGAAAACCGGTCTCGTCAACAAGGTGGTTCCGCGGGAGAATCTTCTGGAAACAGCGCTTTCCTACGCCAGGATGATGGTGGGCAAAAGCGTGGGCGGCCTGAAACTTACCAAGCGGGTTCTGGATGAGAATTTACATGCTCCTTCGCTGGAGAGTGCCATGAACCTCGAAAACCGGAACCAGACTCTCATGGTTTTTTCAGGGGAGTTTTTCAAGCTGATCCAGGCCTTTGGTAAAGAGTAACAGGAATGTTTATTCGCTGCTTACAGTATTCCTGTGTCTTGAGAAGACAGAATCATTTTTTTATTACTGTTTCACTCATGGGTCTCAATTGCCAAACTCCCTGAAGAAGACAACAGACCGTTCCAGCCTGATCCTTGATTTCCAGGTCCATTTTCCAGTCGGCTTTTCCCTTCGCTTCGGCTTCGGCCTGAATTGCGTCAACGTCGGCCTTGCTGAGCGTCGCCTCCACGGTCATATTCGTGACGGCCATCCTTTTAAATTGAATGTTGACGGCTTTGACGATGGGGTAAAACCTCGTTGTATCGAAAGAAGCAAAATACAGCGGCCCACCGATGTACTCGCCGACCGAGAAGAGTGAACCCGCATAGACGCTTCCAATATGGTTGATATTCGGTTCATAAGGCAGCATCACCTTGACATGGCGGTCCTGCATCTCCACAATGCGGATTCCCATTTTTTCAATAATCTTAACGGTACTCTGCAACATACCTAGGTGCGCCTGATACTTTTCATCGATCATATTTTGTCCTCACTCGGATAGATGTTGGGGCGTCGGATGGTAAGAAAGGCAACTTTGAAAGATAGCCTTGCTTTTCGCCCTATTTTTCTACATGCAGAATAATGGCCTCGCCTTGTGCGAGACCGCCGCAGATGGCCGCCACACCATACCCACCGCCCCTCCTTCCGAGTTCATAGGCGATGTGCATCGTGATCCGCGCAGCACTTGCTCCTACAGGATGGCCGAGGGCAATGGCGCCACCATCGACGTTCGTCTTATCAAGAATTTCCTTCCATTTCATTTCATCGCCATTGGCCAAGATTTTTGTGGCGGTCAATGTGACAGCCGCAAATGCCTCGTTGATCTCGATCATGTCCATCTGGTCAATGGTCAACCCTGTCTTGTCCAAAGCCTTATTGATCGTGATGGCCGGAATCTCGGAAATTGCCCTCGGGGCCGTTGCTGAGGCAACGACAGCGACAACGGTGGCCATGGGCTTGAGCCCCTTTTCCTCCGCCTTCTTCCTTGTCATGAGGAGAATAGCGCCGGAGCCAGCGCTCAGAGGGGGTGCATTACCGGCCGTGACCGTGGGACTTCCATAAACGGTGGGCAGCTTGGCAAGGGCCTCCCGGGTGACCTTCCGGGGTGATTCATCCCGGTCGATCACAAGGGGATCTCCTCTTCTCTGGGGAATAACGATGGACATGAGTTCTTCCCCTATCTTGAACTTCCCTTTGGCAAACGCCCTGGCATATTTCTCTTGGCTTCCCATGGCCCAGGCATCCTGCATTTCACGCGTCACACCATGCTCCACAGCAACCTCTCCCGCATCCTTGGCAACGGATGAAAACCCCATGGCCTGATAGCCGAGTTCATAGAGACCATCCACAAGTTTGATATGACCAAGCCGCACGCCTTTTCGCAGACCGGGTGCCAAATGGGGCGTCCGCGGCATATTATCTGAGCCGACAGCCATGCAGATCTCCGACTCTCCTGCTTTGATCGCCCGGTAACCTAAACGGAGCGCCGTCAGGGATGAACAGCATGCGCGATCCAGACTCACAGATATGTTTTCCGGCGGGAATCCGCCAAGCAGGGATGCCTGGCGTGCAGGGATATCCGTTTCCAACGCCAGTTCCGCCATCACGCAGCTCCCATAATTGATTTCATCCACATCCTTCGGTTGGACATCGACCCGGTTAATAACCTCCTTCATGACCATGATACCGAGATCAATGCTGGGAATATCGGCCATGGCAGAATCGAACTTGCTGAAAGGCGTCCTTACGGCACTGACAATAACAATATCATCCTTGTTTTGCATATTCCCCTATCTCCTCATCCATATCTTTCAAAATCATCAGATGTTTCCCTTTCAAATTTTGTAAAAAAGCTTATGACTTCATCCCTATTTTTCTGACCTCATGAGTAGATATTGATCCGCTCGTAGGTTGATGTTCCCTCATCAAAAATAGCGCACTCCCCCTGATCGCAGGAACCCACTATGACGATATAACGACTGGTGGGTTCCAATAAAAGCTTTCCCCCCGGAGGCGCCATCTCACGAAAAACGCCTTCCGAATCGCTCAAGCGAAAATAGACCGGCGTATGGGAGTGACCGCAGAAGAGTATCCGATACGACATCTGCTGGAACAGCAACAATGCACGCTCAGTGGAACCTACGTCGATGGGTTCGTAAAAGGACCGCCGGTAGTCAAAGGGAAAGGAGTGAGCAAAACAAATATCATCCATGACCACCTTCATGGGAATTCCTTTGATGAATTCATACATACGACCCTGGTCTAAACATCCGGCGACGGAACTGTTGGCCAGCGCAAGCTCAATGAAATAGTCGTTGTTTCCCTTGACGGCAATAACACCCCGTTTTTGAAGAAGCCTCACGATGTCTTCCAGTCGGTCACGGCAGTTCGAATCGCAGAAGTCGCCGAGATGGATAACCTGCTCGCACCCTCTGTCTATAAGGATGTTTATTGCTTCTTCGGTAGCCGGGAAGTTTCCGTGGCTGTCCGATATTAAACCCAGGCGCCGCGGTTTATTCATCGTTGCAATCTTTGCTCCCAGTCCTTGATACCCTAACGTTCTCCTCCCGTATAATCAGGAGCAAAGAACGTTAGGGCGGGCTTGTCGGTTTCAAGGAAAATCCCTTTCACATTTTCCTACTGGAGAAGCGGCATCATATACTCGAAGGATTCAGCGACGCTGCCTAATGGTTTTGCCCCGTCCAGCCCCTTGATGATATCCCATTTGTCCTGAATCTCTTCCGGTTTGATCAGCCGTTTGCCATCACCGATGGTGACTCCCTTGGAGCAAACAACAGCCGTGCGGCTGTACCAGCCGGCGCCACAGTTGAAAATCATACCCGAATCCTGATTGGCCTCGGAAGCGAGGAAAAGAACGATGGGCATAACATAGTCCGGTTTCAGTTTACTGAAGAGATCCGGCGGCAACACGTCCTCTGTCAAGCGGGAGGCGGCAACCGGAGCGATGGTGTTGGTCTTGATGTTGTATTTTGCGCCTTCAATGTTCAGGACGTTCATCAGCCCTACGACGCCCATCTTGGCGGCACTGTAATTGGCCTGACCAAAGTTGCCGTAAAGGCCGGCACCTGAAGTGGTGCAGACGATGCGGCCATACTGGTTCTCGCGCATCACGTTAAAAGCCGGCCTGGTTACGCAGTAGGCGCCACGGAGATGAACGCTGTTCACCAGGTCCCACTCTTCGTCCGTCATCTTGCCAAAACTTTTATCGCGGAGAATTCCGGCATTGTTGATCAGAATATCGACCTTGCCGAAAGCGTCAACAGCCGTCTTCACGATACTCTCGCCACCGGCGCCGGTTGACACGGAATCATAGTTGGCAACGGCCTGGCCGCCCAGTGCCTTGATTTCATCGACGACCACATCGGCCGCGCTATGGCTGGCGCCGGAACCATCACGTGAACCGCCCAGATCGTTGACGACTACCTTGGCGCCTCTTTTGGCAAATTCCAACGCATAGGAACGACCTAAACCCGCTCCCGCTCCGGTCACAATGGCTACTCTTCCATCAAATCTGATTTCTGACATGTTACCCTCCTTGAATTATGATTTTATTTTAACGCAAAAGCAAATCGCTATCTTTGACAAGTTTAAATTACAGCGATTTCAACTGGCCGTTGGCATAGAGCTTGCGAAGCTCACGTTTGTCGAATTTTCCCACACTGGTTTTGGGTATTTCTTTTAAGAAGATGATTTCGTCAGGTATCCAAAAGTCGGCCTTGACCTTGTCCTTGAGGAAATCCTTAAGCTCATCGGCGGACAAGCTCTCTCCCGGCGTGGCAACGACACAGGCCAGAGGCCTCTCCTGCCATTTGGGGTGAGGCACGCCGATAATTGCCGCCTCCATCACCTTGGGGTGTGCCATGATCAAATTCTCCAGGTCCACAGAAGAGATCCATTCACCCGCACTCTTTAGCAAATCCTTTTTCCTGTCCACAAGCCGTATATAGCCCTCTTCATCCATGGTTGCAATGTCTCCGGTATGATACCATCCGTCCCCAAAGGTCTCCTTGGAACGTTCCGGATCTTTGTAATATTCATTCGCTATCCACGGTCCCTTAAGGCAGATCTCACCCCATTCCTTTCCATCCATCTTCGCCTCTTTACCTTCCTCGGTTACGATCTTCACCTCAAGACCGACGGCAATGAGTCCACCGCTGGACTTGACGTCATAAAGCTTTTCAGCAGACCAATCGGCCATATAACTTTTGGGAATGGCAGCGGTGGCCATAGGTGTCGTCTCGGTTGCACCATAGGCCTGTCTGATGGGGAACTTGTATTTCTCGTTGAGGTCGATCATGAGTTGCCTGGGGATGGCTGATCCGCCACTTGCAATGGTCTTCAATGACGAGAAGTCATGCCAGCCCCCCTTCTCGAGGTAGTCATTCAGGAGCATCCAGATCGTGGGTACTCCGGCGGTGAAGGTAACCTTCTCTTCAGCAATAGTCCTGCATAGCTTCTCCATATTGATCACCTCTCGGCCAGGAAGCACCTGCTTGCAGCCAAAAGCAACTGCAGCAAAGGGAGCGCACCAGGCATTAGCATGGAACATGGGAACGATGTGGAGGATGACATCCGATTCACCTGCCCCCAGGGTCACGGCAACGGCAAAGGTATGGAGTGTAATGGCTCGATGGCTGTACACCACACCCTTGGGGTCGCCTGTAGTGGCCGAGGTGTAGCACATCACAGCAGGGTCCCATTCGGAAAGGTCAGCAGGAAAATCATATTCCTCTGGAAACTGTCCTATGAGTTCGTCGTACATCACGAGATTTGGAATACCCGATGCCGGCTTCTTGCCGGTATGCGAGAGCACCACGATGTACTTGACGGTCTTGAGCTGGTCTTTTATCATCTCCACGAACATGAGCAGATCTTCATCCACGAAGATGACCTGGTCTTCGGCATGATTGATGACGTAAACGAGATGATTCATGGGCAGCCTGAAATTAACCGTGTGAAGGACCGCCCCGGAGCAGGGAACCCCGAAGTAGAGCTCCAGGTGCCGGTGGTCGTTGAGTGCAATACTTGCCACCCTGTCGCCGCGCTTGATTCCCAAAGATTTTAGCGCATGGGCAAGCTGGCATACCCTCTTGTAGTAGTCCGCATAGGTATATCGGTGGACACATTCAGGAAACACGGAGACGATTTCTTTTTTGGGAAAGTATTTTGCAGACCTCAACAAAAACGTTCTCAGAAGCAAGGGATAATCCATCATGATGATGACCTCCTTATCGTGTTAGAGTGTTTAGGTTGTCACCGCCTAAGCATAAAGCGGTTCTCATATCCGCATATCTTCTCACCTTCTGCATCAGCGTTTACGTCAGCGGCCCCCTAATAGCGCAGGTCCTCTTTCGAAACAAACTCGGAACATCCATCACGTAAAACTCTCCGTAGCAATCTCCACCATGGAAAGATCTTCACTTTTGATAGCCTTTGCAGCGGCATCGACCTCCGGTAGGATATTCTTGATGAAGAACCTTGCGCCGGCGACCTTACCGGAATAGAAAGCGGCATCGCGATTGTTTTGAATAAATTCTTTCCAGGCAGCTGTATCCGAAGACGCCACGCCCTTTTCCCTGCTCAGGACAGCCAGCTTCTCCCTGGCGATACCTGCCTGCCAAAGAAGCAGCCAGCCGGAAACAACCTTCCCCATCATCATCAGGAAGGGATAGGCGTGACTCACCGGCACCATAAATTTACCCTCCCGGGCACAGCTGGCAAAGAAGATGCCCATTTCAGCCAGCGTGTCAACTGCCCCCTGAACATCAGCGGCCAAGCCCATCAACTCCGGTTGTTGCTTATATTTAGTGACGGTGGCATTCATTTCTCCCAAAAGGCTCAGGACGTGGGCGCCTTTCTTCATGCCCAGCTTGCGTCCTATCAGATCCAGAGCCTGAACGCCGTTGGCACCCTCATAGAGGGAGGCAATCTTTACATCACGCAGAAACTGCTCCACGGGATAGTCGGCACAGTAACCATAGCCTCCATAGACCTGGATAGCCAGCTCGGCAACCTTAAAGCCAACATCAGAACAGTAGGCTTTGATGATCGGTGTGAGGACCTCCAGCAGGCCGTGCCATTTCTCTTTTTCAGTATCATCCTCCACTGTCATTTCCTTATCGACGGCGAAGGAGGCAAAATAAGTCAGCGCCCGCATGCTTTCCACGTTTGATTTCATCCATAAAAGCATCCTTCTTACGTCGGGATGCTCGATGATGGCGACCTTCGGCGCGGCGTCGTTGCCGAAA
>CAZOPH010000016.1:20052-21939 GCA_964581635.1 uncultured Smithella sp. | reverse complement strand
TCACCGGCAGCATCAGCAAATCCAAAACCACCGTTATTTTCATCAACCAGTTGCGTATGAAAATCGGCGTCTTCTTCGGCAATCCGGAAACAACCACCGGCGGCAATGCCTTGAAATTCTACTCATCACAGCGTCTGGATATCCGTAAAATGACCTCTATCAAGAATGGCCAAGAGGTGATCGGCTTCCGGACCAGAGTTAAAGTGGTAAAAAACAAGCTGGCTCCTCCTTTCCGGGAAGCGGAATTTGATATCATCTTCGGCGAAGGCATTTCACGCGAAGGAGACGTGCTGGATCTGGCTGCAGAAAACGGCATTATTGAAAAAAGCGGCGCCTGGTATTCCTTTAAGGGTGACAGGTTAGGTCAGGGTCGGGACAACTCTCGTGCTTTCCTGAAAGAAAATCATGATATCATGGCGCAAATTGAAACCGAAGTCCGTGCCAAACTGGGCATCGTGCCGAAAGAGCAGGAAGAATAATGTGAAAGTCTTAGATCTGGCGGCAGCCAAACAAAAAGCGTATCGTCTTTTGTCACTGCGGCCTCATTCAGAAAAAGAGCTGGAAAAAAAGCTGCGGGATAAGGGTTTTCCCGCAGCTGTTATTAAAGAAGCACTGGAAAAACTCCACGATTTGAAGTATCTCAATGACGCGTCTTTTGCCATTCAGTGGGCGCGTAATCTGGCGGCAAATAAACTCTGGGGCAATCGAAAAATAGCAGCCAGCCTGCGGGAAAAAGGCGTGGCGGCCCGTTTGATCGATGATGCCGTCGCATCGGCGCGTAAGGAACTATCAGAAGAAGAAGCAATAGACCTTTTAATAAAAAAAAGGGCAGCCAAAAAGGAGACGGCTGCTTTTGATGTGAAAGAAAAACAAAGAATATTTCAAAGCCTGATGGGACGAGGTTTCCCGCCGGGGTTGATCTTAAATAAACTGGGAAAGGCAGCGGAGGAAGAGTTTAATGGTAAAAACGGGTGATGCGATACGGGAAAGTTTTATAAAATTTTTTGAGAGCAAAGGACATACAAGGGTTGCCAGTTCAGCGCTGATTCCCAAAGATGACCCCACACTGCTTTTTACCAACGCAGGGATGGTGCAGTTCAAAAACGCGTTTTTAGGCCTGGAAAACCGCGGCTACACACGGGCGGTTACCTGCCAGAAATGCGCGCGCGCCGGCGGCAAGCATAACGATCTGGAAAATGTCGGCATTACGGCGCGTCACCATACCTTTTTCGAAATGCTCGGCAATTTTTCCTTCGGTGATTATTTCAAGGAAGAAGCCATCGCCTGGGCATGGGAATATCTGATTGACGTAGCCAAACTGCCCAAGGAAAAACTCTGGGTAACGATTTATGAGAACGATGACGAGGCTTTCAAAATCTGGCACGAAAAAATGGAGGTACCTAAAGAACGCATCATCCGCATGGGTGAAAAAAGCAATTTCTGGATGATGGGCGAAACCGGCCCTTGCGGCCCCTGCTCTGAAATTCTTTACGACCAGGGCGAGGGCACGGGTTGCGGACGTCCGGAATGCGACATCTATTGCGATTGCGATCGCCATCTGGAAATCTGGAATAACGTTTTCACGCAATTCGACCGCGATGAGACCGGTAAATTAACGCCGCTGCCTAACCCCAATATCGATACGGGCATGGGGCTGGAGCGCCTCACCGCCGTTATTCAGGGCGTCAAGAGCAACTACGATACCGATCTCTTTACTCCGATCATCCGTTTTGTCGAAAAAACTTCCGGTAAAACTTACGGTAAAAATGCCGAAAGCGACGTTTCCATCCGGGTCATTGCCGATCACAGCCGCGCGGTCACTTTTTTAATCGGCGACGGCATTATGCCCAGTAACGAAGGACGTGGCTACGTGCTGAGACGAATCCT
>CAZOPH010000016.1:6801-19952 GCA_964581635.1 uncultured Smithella sp. | reverse complement strand
GCGACGGCATTATGCCCAGTAACGAAGGACGTGGCTACGTGCTGAGACGAATCCTGCGACGTGCCGCGCGTCACGGAAAAATGCTCGGGATCAACAAACCTTTTTTGAGCGAAACCGCAAGGGTCGTCATCGACATGATGAAATACACCTATCCGGACCTGGCCGACAAAGCATCCTACATCACCAAAGTCATCCTCAACGAAGAGCAGCGTTTTATGGAAACGCTCGACGCGGGCCTGCGCATTTTACAGGAAGAAACAGCGGCGCTGAAGAAAATGGGTAAATCCGCTCTCCCCGGTTTGCTGATCTTCAAACTCTATGATACATTCGGTTTCCCTACGGATTTAACGGCAGACATCGTCAAAAAAGACAACCTATCCCTTGATATGGAAGGATTTGAAGCCGAGATGGAACGGCAGCGTGAGCGTGCGCGCGGCGCCTGGAAGGGCAGCGGAGAAGAAGCCGTCGCTGAATGCTACTTAAAAGTATCAAGTTCAGGAATCGCAAGCGAGTTTTGCGGTTATGACGGCTTAACCAAAGACGAGGCAAACGTTACGGCCATTTTTGTTGACGGCCAGCGAGCAGAAGTCGCGTGCGAAGGGCAGAAGGCGGAGATTGTTCTGGATGCCACACCTTTTTATGGCGAATCCGGCGGACAGGCAGGCGACACAGGATATCTGGAAGGCGCCGGTTTCAACTTTACCGTGGAAGACACGAAAAAACCTATCGATAAATTCATTGTCCATAAAGGCGTCGTTCGAGCAGGAGAAATAAAAATAGGTGCAAAGGTCCGTCTGATCGTCGATCAGGAAAGAAGAAAATCCATTGCCGCCAACCATTCCGGTACGCACATCTTGCAGGCGGCGCTCAAGGCGGTGCTCGGCGATCACGTTAAACAATCCGGTTCGCTTGTTAATGCACAACGCCTGCGTTTTGATTTTACCCACTTTTCCAAAATCAGTGATGAGGAACTCCAGCGGGTGGAAACGATTGCCAATGACATGATTCGCAAAAATTTGACCGTGCAAACGGAAATCTGCGCCCTGGAAGATGCTCTTAAAACAGGCGCAACGGCTGTGTTTGATGAAAAATACGGCGCGACCGTGCGCATTGTTAAAATGGGCGAGATGAGCATGGAGCTTTGCGGCGGAACGCATGTTACGCGGACGGGCGACATCGGCCTTCTGAAAATTGTTCATGAATCAGCCATTGCTGCGGGCGTGCGTCGTCTGGAGGCCGTCACGGGCCAAGAAGCCCTTCTGCATGTGCAGAAAATGGAAGAAGAATTGAAAAGGACTGCCTGTTTATTTAAGGCTAGTCCTCTGGATGTATATGATCGTACCGAAAAACTTTTGAAACAGACGCATGAGATGGAAAAAGATATCGAATCCCTTAAAGGCAAACTTGCCGCGAAGGATTCCGGCGATTTGATGAACCAGATGAAGGAAATCGGCGGCGTGAAAGTACTCGCAACGGAAGTGAGCATTACCGACGCCAAAACATTGCGCGATTTCGGCGACAAACTGCGCGACAAAATGGAATCCGGCATCATTCTTCTGGGCAGCAAGGCCGATGATAAAGCATTGCTCTTGTGCATGGTTACTAAAGACCTGGCCGGAAAGTATCATGCCGGAAACATTATCAAAGAACTGGCCCCGTTCGTTGGCGGTAAAGGCGGAGGCCGCCCCGACATGGCCCAGGCCGGCGGCACGCAGCCGGAGAATTTGAGCAAAGTATTCCCTGCACTGGAAAAGTTAATGACAGATAGATTTTAATAAAATATTTTCAAGGAGGTATCGTTCATGCCGGATTATGACGTGGTTGTGATTGGCGCCGGTAATGGCGGGCTTACAGCCGCCGCAGGACTTGCAAAAAATGGATACAAAACCCTGCTGCTTGAAAAACACAATGTTCCGGGCGGATGCGCCACCAGCTTTATACGGGGAAGATTTGAATTTGAGGTTGCGCTTCACCAGTTGAGCGGGTTGGGTTTTTCGGATTTCCCCGGGCCGGTGCGGGCCTTGCTGGGCGACCTGGGCGCGGTTGATAAAATTGATTTCGTCCAGCAGAAAAATCTTTACCGCATTGTAGTTCCTGGAAAAATGGACATCAACTTGAAGGCCGAAAGGATGGCGGCGGAAGAGACGTTGATGGAAAAATTTCCCGCCGAGAAAGACGGAATTAAAAAGTTTTTTGACCTTCTTTATGCTTTCTGCACGGAAGCGGTGAACGTGCTTTACATGCATGATCCCGAGGCAGGTCCTGAAAAATATCCCCTTTTTTTCAAGCTTGCCCTGAAGGATACCCAGAGCATTCTTGATGAATACCTCAAGGACCGGGCCCTGCAGAACGTCGTGTCCATCTACTGGAGTTACAACGGTCTGCCGCCGAGCCAGCTCAGTTTCATGGACTTCGCCATGACGCTTTGGGCCTATCTTGAATTCAAACCCTGGCATATGAAAGGAGGGTCGCAGGCGATGTCCAATGCGATCTGCGACGCCTTCATCAATTTTGGAGGAGAGGTGAGGTTCAATTGCGCGGCAAAGAAGATCAATGTTGAAAACGGCAAAATCAAATCCGTCATTACGGAAGACGGAGATGAGATAGCAACAAAATTTGTGATTTCCAACGCCGGTCCCATCCCCACACTCATCGATATGGTCGGGGCTGAAAATTGTCCGGCCGATGAGCTTCGGACGCTTAACGCGAGGACCATCGGTCTTTCGGCCTTCACCCTTTATCTGGGTTTTGACTGCAATCCGGAGGACATGGGCATCGATAAGGCGACCAATTTCATCTGTGCAACCAACGATGCTGAATACGCCCACAAGAAAATGAAAACGCTGGACGGGGCGGAGTTTTCCCTGCTGACCTGCTATGACGTTGACGATCCGGACTTCTCGCCCCGCGGCGCCTGCCAGGCCTCTCTGGTTACGCTCCAGTACGCGCAGCCGTGGCTGAGCATCCCCCCGTCAAAATACTACGACACGAAATACCGCTTTGCCGATAAACTGATCAACCTCGCACAAAAAGTTTTCCCCTACATCCGGAAGCACATCGAAGAGGCCGAGCCGGCGACGCCGATCACGCATATGCGCTATCTCGGGCATCCGGGCGGTTCGATCTACGGGTCGGAACACTTTACACGGGAAACAAGCCATTTTGTGAGCTCCGAGTCAAAGATCGGAGGGTTGTATTTCACCGGCGCGTGGAACGGCGCGGGCGGTTTTCAGCCCACTCTGCAGTCGGGCGCTTCCGTGGCCCGGAGGGTTTCGCGACTTCTTAAAAAAAATTAGGGGGAAGAACATGGCAAGAAATGAGATCCTGAAAAAAGTATCGGGTTTTGATGAAATAGGCAGGGAAACCGCCATTCTTGAAAAATACGGATTCGATTACCCGTCGAAAAAAGGCGAGGTAAAAAATATTCTCGACGCGCTGCACCCGCAAAGACTCGACCTGACGGTTTCGGAAATCACCCGGGAAACCGCCAGCGCAAAATCCATCAGACTGGTGTCCGAAAACGGCAGCTTGCCGCCGTTTCAGGCCGGGCAGTATATCAACGTCTTCGTGGAAGTCGGCGGGGTCAGGACCAGCAGGCCATACAGCATAGCGTCCTCGCCCACGCAGACAGGTTATTATGAAATCGCCGTCAGAAGAGTGGAAGACGGCTTTGTGTCGAATTACCTGCTGGATGACCTTAAGCCCGGCAATCAGTTGAGCAGCTCCGGGCCATCGGGGAATTTCCATTACAATCCGCTTTTTCACGGAGATCAGCTGGTTTTCATCGCGGGAGGAAGCGGCATCACCCCTTTCATGAGCATGCTCCGGGAGGCTGCCGATAAAAATTTGAGCCGCTGCATCCACCTGTTTTACGGCAGCAGGTCCGAGGACGATGTCATTTACAGGACTGAGATTGACCGGATCGCGTCCGCCCATAAAAACATAACCTGGGATCTGGTCTTATCAGAGCCGGCACCGGCTTTTCGCGGGCTGAAGGGTTTCATCACCGGCAGTTTAATCAAAAAAAACCTGAAGGATCTTGACCGGACGTTCTTTGTATGCGGACCTGAAGCCATGTATCAATTCTGTCTGCCTGAGCTTGAAAAATTGTCAATACGATCACGAAAGATAAGGGTCGAGGTAATGGGCGCACCGAAGAACATCGTATTAAATCCCGGTTGGCCTGAAAACGTAAAAGCCAGCGATGTTTTCAAGGTTGCAATACGAGGGAAAAAGACAATCAGCGCGCTTGCCTCGGAGCCGCTCATGATATCGCTGGAAAGGGCTGGCATTGTGATTCCCGCCTTATGCCGTTCGGGTGAATGCAGCCTCTGCCGGACAAAGCTGCTTTCGGGAAAGGTGTATCAGCCCCATGGCGCCAAGCTGAGAAAGTCCGACCAAGTCTTCGGATATATTCATCCCTGCATGGCGTATCCGATAACCGACATTGAAATATTGCTTTAGATAAAATCAAAGTCGAACTGGGCATTGCCAAGGGTACTGGCTGAATTTAATGACGCTATGTGCACAGGTAATTTGTCATTGTCCGTTAAACAAAATGCAGGTTCAGGTAATCTTAAAAGAATATGCTGCAAAGCAACTGGACTGTAATACCCCGGCACATAAAGATTGAGGTTGAGCAATGGGAATCCAGATTCGCGTCGGCACGAAAGCGGACATCCATGTTCTTGTTGAGATCATCCAGGATTCGTTTCTGGATGTGGCTGAACGCTTCGGGTTGACGCCGCAAAATAGTCCAACCCATCCGTCCAATTGCAGACCCGAATGGCTGTTGCGCGAGATGGATCGTGGCGTCACCTTTTATATGCTGGAGAATGATGGACAGCCGGTGGGATGCGTCGCTCTGGAAAAAATAAGCGATGAAGTCTGTTATCTTAAGCGTCTGGCCGTTCTGCCGCAAGAGCGCAGAAAAGGATTCGGCGAAGCGCTGGTGAAGCACGTCTTATCGAAAGCCCGACTTCTTGACGTCTATCGTGTGGGAATCGGAATCATCGCTGAAGATAAAGAATTGCAGGACTGGTATGAAAAGCTAGGGTTTGAAGAAGTGGAAAGCAAAACATTCCCCCAAATGATTTTTCGGGTAATTTTTATGGCTTACTTTTTCTGATATCATTCACTGATATGCCTTTTCCAACCACTCTATATTGCTGGACATAGGATAAGCGTTTTTTGCGTCACAGACATTCCCGCCATGGATGCATTTTTTCATATTGACACTGCATCTATTAACCCTATATAGGTGTGACGCAATTTTACAGATTTATTCATGAAAAGAGCGTAACAGAATTAATATGGGAATCATTCTCTTAATGAATATTTTTCTGTAATTTTAGCAATAGGATAACAGAATGCAAGATATTATAAACTGGCTCCTTAACACTTTAAATGCCTTGGGATATCCTGGCATTTTTGCCTTAATGGCTATGGAAAGTTCCGTTATTCCCGTCCCCAGCGAACTGGTCATGCCGCCCGCCGGCTATCTGGCCCATCAAGGGGAGATGAATATCTGGATAGTTATTCTGATGGGAACGCTTGGCAGCCTTGTCGGCGCCTATGCAAACTACTTTGTCTCCCGCTGGCTGGGACGACCCCTGGTACTGAAATATGGCAAATATGTCTGGATAACCGGGAAAAAGTTCTCGAAAGTGGAGAGCTTCTTTCTGAAACATGGCGAGATTTCGACCTTCATCGGTCGCATGCTTCCGGTCATTCGCCATTTGATCTCTATACCGGCCGGCATCGCCAGGATGAATCATCTTCGGTTCTCCCTTTATACACTTGCTGGAGCCGGCATATGGTGTACAATTCTGACCTGGATCGGCTACATTATCGGAAAAGAACAGGCTCTCATCCTGAAATACTCGCACCAGGCCGTCATCGGCACGATAATCTTCAGCGCTGTCCTGATAGCATTCTATGTTTGGAGACAGAAAAAATGTAAGGTTAAGGTTAATGAATGAAATTCAAACTGATTACCATAATCGTCGCAGCATTTATATTGTTTCTATCGCCGCCTGTTGATGCGAAAAAAAATTTTTTTAAAGTCGGCAGCGACATCACGTTAGAAGATGGGCAGGAAGCTAATAACATTGTCGTTGTCGGCGGTCAGGTCACGGTTAACGGGCTCGTTGAACAAAATATTCTGGCCATTGCCGGCTCTGTTGTTCTGACCCATCAAGCCGTCGTGCGAGGCAATGTGATCGTCGTGGGCGGTGTTGTGGCCAGGGGCAGCGGCGCGCAGGTGTTTGGTGACATTACCGAAATAAATTCATCCACTCTGTCCGATGCCATTCATTCGGCTATGAGAGGAGAGCTGGATGGCTGGTCATTAATTTTAAATATTATTTCTCTGTGCTTTTTCGCCATTATCCTGATTGTCGCGCTGATCATGACTTTGTTGATTCCTCGGTCATTGGCCGTTATTGCCAATGCCATTCAGACAAACAAGATAAAATCTTTGTTATGGGGTTTTCTGACAACTTTGATGATTGTACCCTTCTTTATGCTACTGGCCATATCGATTATCGGCATCTTTTTAATCCCACTGGCGTTCACAGCTCTGCTCTTGGCAGCTATTGTCGGTTTTATCGCGTTTAGTTCACTGCTGGGTAACTTTATCATCACCAAAATCTTCCACGGATATAAGAAATCACTGGTTAAGGAGACGCTGGTAGGATTGAGTTTGTTATGGATTCTAGGCTGGATGCCCTTCTATATCGGAATGCTGATTAAAGTTTTAGCCATTACCTTTGGATTAGGCGGTGTCTGGCTAACTCTCACTCGCAGAAAAACAAACCAATAGAAAAACGCCGCTTCTATACCTGCTCCCTTGCCCTCATTTATGCGAGCCATTAACATTCACGCACTCTGACGACTTTGAACCTTCAACTTACAACCATTCCTCAGTAAGCAGATTGCCTTGGATGCTAATGATGACAGCTTTTAGCGGCACTTTTCTTGTCGCCTTTTGCAAGGCAGTCTGGGTGATTTGGATTAATCCACGACAACAGGGCACTTGCATCATCACCACGGTTAGCGTATTGATCTTGGCTTCATCCACCATCCGGCGGATTTTTTCTATATATTCATCCTGCCCCTCGTCGAGTTTGGGACAAGCAATGGCCAGGCTTTTACCTTTTAGATACCTTGCGTGAAAGTCGCCTAAAGTAAAAGCCACACAATCCGCGGATAACACAACATCGTTGCCTCGGAAAAAATCGGCGGCGGGATTGACGAGATGCAATTGAATCGGCCAGTGAGTCAGTTCGGATAGCTGCTCGCCCGCCTGCGGTTTGCTGGAGATCGTCTGCGCCTTACGTTCAAATACGGTGTGAGCCGATCCAGGACAACCGCCAGCGGGGCTCATGACATGAAGATTTTGTGGTGTTGATTTGCCGTGATACGATCGAGTTTCTTCGAACTTTTTGCGGGCAATGCTTTCCTGAACCTGTTTTTCATCAAAAGAATCGGCCTCACGTTCTTCGATGGTCAAAGCGCCTTCGGGGCATTCGCCCAGGCATGCTCCCAGTCCGTCACAAAAAGCATCGTTAACCAGCCTGGCCTTCCCGTCGATGATTTTTATCGCTTCTTCATGACAACTCGGCACACACAAACCACAGCCAGTGCATTTATCTTCATCGATTTTGATAATCTTGCGTATCATGTAGCTCCCCTCTTCTTTTCAGAGTGAGGTCACCTTATAAATGCGACTTGACCTCATCGCATCTTTTTCATCGTGTCCACAAGTTCCTGCACAGCGGCAGCGGACTTGTCCAATGCTTTTTTCTCATCCGCTGTCAGTCTGAAAGAAATAATATGCTCGATGCCATTTTTACCCAGCTTTACCGGCACGCCGACGAAAAGGCCGGAAATGCCGTATTCACCTTCCAGATAAGCGGCACAGGGAAGAATTTTCTTTTTATCTTTCAGGATGGACTCTGCCATCTCGACTGCTGCCGAGGCCGGCGCATAGTAGGCGCTGCCTGTTTTTAAAAGTCCGACAATTTCTGCGCCGCCGTTGCGTGTTCGCGTGGCCAGCGCTTCAATACGTTCAGGGGACATCAGTTCAGTAATCGGTATACCCGCCACAGTTGAAAAGCGTGGCAAAGGCACCATCGTATCGCCGTGGCCACCCAATACCAACGCATGAACATTTTCCACGGAAACATCCAGTTCCATTGAAATAAAGGCACGGAACCGAGCGGAATCCAGAACACCGGCCATACCGATGACCCGATTCTTCGGGAAACGACTTTCTTCCATGGCCACATGACACATGGCGTCGAGGGGATTGCTGACTATGATCAAAATGGCGTTGGGGGAATACTTGGCGACCTGACCCACTACATTTTTCATAATGCCCCGGTTGGTCGCTAGAAGATCATCGCGACTCATACCCGGTTTGCGGGGAATACCCGCTGTAATAATCACGATGTCGGAATTGGCCGAAGCCTCATAATTATTGGAACCCGTCAAATGCGCATCATGTTTTTCAATCGGCGCGGCCTCGGCTAAATCCAGGGATTTGCCTTGTGGCACGCCTTCAATGATGTCGATTAGCACAACATCCGCCAGTTCTTTTTCCGCCAACCGTTGAGCAACCGTCGCCCCGACATTGCCCGCTCCCACTACTGTAACTTTTTGATTCATGTCACCCGTTCCCTTAATACTTTTATTAATTGCTAAGGTAATTTTTACTATAACAAAATATAAAATAAATCAATCACATGAGCTCCGGGATAACGTCCAACTCCGAATTCATGAATTTTAAAACTCAAAGGAAATACCCGTCTTGATAGTCCTTCCCGGCATGGGGTAATAGCTCGAACCATAACCGTAATTGGAGCCGAAAGATGCATATTTGACGTCAGCAATATTATCTGCGCCCAGAAAAGCCGTGAGGTCAAGCCGGTCGGAAGTATATTTCCATTGAGCATAAAAATTAAGCAGTGTATGAGCATCAAGCTTTTCAGCATTGTTATAGTAATCGCCAGCAAGGAAGGCATCGCTCACGTACTGTACTTCGGGACGCAATGTTATACTACAGGGCAGATAAATTTCCACTCCGGCATTGGCCATGTGATTGGGAACCATGGGTATTTCTTTTTTATTGTAAGCACCATCTTCAAAAGTGGCCTTATGATATGTATAATTCCCGAATATCTTGAAATATTTTGGCCGTAAATAGGAAAGAGAAACTTCTACTCCGTCATGCCGTGTAGGGTCGAAATTCTCATTTATCCAGGTAGTGTTGTTGAAAACAATTTCATCTTCCATATCAACACGGAAAATCGTTAAGCCGATTTTTAGATTTTCCATAGGATAAAACTCTGTTCCCAGCTCAATACTGGCACCTTTTTCTTTCTCAATATCTGTCAAAAAGAAATTATTTCCATAACCGCTGAAGGAAGCAACTTCATCTACAAAAGGAATACGATAAACCGTGCTGTATTTCGCGAAAACTTTGGACTGCTTACCCCAAATCCAAGTTACGCCTGTTTCATAGGCTTCGGCATTGTAAGTGTTTTGTGTATCTGAAAAACTACTGTCAGAAGGCGAAAAATCTTCAAATGAACCATCTATAGATGTGTGTTCAAATCTGTAACCCGCGGTTAAAATCAGATTTTTCAGAAGGCTGAATTCATCGCGAATGTAATATCCCAGAGATTCTCTTGTAAAATCAGCGGCACCTGTTTGTGCGGTTCTTTCCCGATCACTGAAAATATTTTTTTCATAAGGTTCATGATAATAATCAAACCCCACAATCACTTTATTATGAAAGTGAAAAATGTTTTTCTCCAGGATATATCTCGGCGTAAGTCCATATGTATCGAAATTAGTATCGGAATACACACCCCAAGACGCCATATTCATTTGCAGATCTTTTTTCCCATACAGAAAATTGATTTCGAACTGTCCCCATGTTCCCCAGAAGGATTTAACACCCAGATTGACATTGGTGTATTTATCAGAACCGTCATCATCGTAACACCAAGGTTGATACTGTCTTCTATCCTGCTCCATCTGATCTTTCGTCAACGCACCGGGCATCTGATAATCCACTTTATTAAAAGACACACCTAACGAAAGATTCAGCAAGTCGTTGGCTGAGTATCCCACATCAAAGCCGCCGCCCTGCGCTGAATACTTTGAACGGTCTCGGTAGCCGGAACTGAAATTATTTTCCCCCGTTACAGCATAAGTCCATTTATCGACAGCTCCACTGACGCCAACCCGCTCATCGTGCAGGCCGTAACTTCCGCCGATAACCGAAGCATAGAAAGCCGGCTTCCCTTTTCCTTTTTTGGTGATGATGTTGATTACGCCGCCGATGGCCGCGTCGCCGTAAAGAACACTGCCCGGTCCCCGAATGATTTCTATTTTTTCAATGTTGTTAACGGGAATCTGAAGCCAATTCGTGGCTGACATATCAGTACGGTTCATTCGACGGCCATCCAGCATAACTAAAGTTTTGCCAAAAGGATTCTCACCGCCGAAACCTCTCATGTCAATCATGGCCTGTGAGGGATTACCACTATAAGTTCGGAATTGAATGCTTTCAAGTTTATCGAGTGCTTCAACAACGGTGGTTGCTCCGGAGTTTTGAATGTCCTCGGACGTCATAACCGTAACGTTGGCAGGTGCCTTGCGGACTTCCTGTGTGTCGCGTGTGGCCGTGACCACGACCTCGCCCATTTTGACAGGTTTATTCTCTTGCGGATTTTGAGCATGGGCTGGTAAAATGGAAACGAAAGACAACAGCAGAACAAGAAACAGGAACTTCTTCATGGAACTTCTCCTTTCCCCCTCGGGATTAAAGCTTCTTGAGACTGTCCATAAAGTTTCCTGGCTTGCGGCGACCTAATCTCCACGCCTTCCCAACGTCAATCGTCAGTGGCTTATTGTGGATTTCGTTCCGCTTACAGTTGCGGGGCAGCACCGGAATTAAACCGGCTTCCTTTACTAGCAGTCTTTTCAGGTTCTCAATGTCACACGGGGTAATCCGTTATGTGGATGCTGATCGACCCAAACATCAACATCGTAAACCTCTTGTATGTTTTGCGGTGTAATAATTTCCGCGGGAGTCCCTATAGCATATTTTTTCCCGTTGTAAAGCAAAAGAATATGGTCAGCGTTTTGCGCAGCCAGATTGACATCATGCGTAACAAAGATAACCGTCAAATGCTGCTCGCGGTTGAGCTGACGCAGTAAAGATAGAAACTGCGCCTGATGTTTTAAATCCAGAAAGACGGTGCTTTCATCCAGAAGCAGAATTTTCGGTTCCTGCGCCAGAGCCCGGGCAATCAGCACACGCTGTCTTTCACCAGCGGAGAGTTCATTGAAGCGGCAGTGAGCAAAGGATAGTGAATCCGTCTTGGTCATTGCTTCGTGGGCGATCCGGTAATCTTTCTTGTCTTCAAACGCCCAGGGGCCTAAATGAGGAAACCTGCCCATTAGGACAATTTCTTCCGCGAAAAATGAGAAAATCGCTGGTGACTCCTGCGGAACAATCGCCACCGTCCGGGCAATCTTCAGACGTGACCAGCTTCGCGTATCCTTACCCTCTATAAGCATCTGGCCGGTCTTTGGAAAAAGCGTGGCGTTGAGAATTTTGAGCAGCGTGGTTTTGCCTGAGCCATTGGGCCCGATCACCGCTACGATCCTCGCCTCATTAAAAGCAAACGACACACCATCCAGAACGGGTTTATCCGTGTAGCAGAAAGAAACATTTTGTGCACAAATGATCGACATTACTCGCGTCCCTTCCTTCTCATCAGAAAAATAAAATAGGGAGCGCCGCAAAGGGCGGTGATCACACCGACCGGCAATTCCGCAGGCGCAAGAACGGTCCGCGCCAGCGTATCGGCCAAAACCAGAAAAGAAGCGCCAAAGAGTGCCGCCGCAGGCATCAGTAATCGATGATCCGAGCCGAACACCAGACGCATCATGTGCGGCACCATAATGCCGACAAAACCGATAATACCCGCAAGCGAAACAGCTACAGCCGTGATCAGCGATGTGACAATCATTAAAATATATTTTGTTGTCTGGACATTGACACCCAATTGCAGGGCGGTTTCTTCACCCTGCACCATCAAGTTGAGTTTGCGCGCCTGGGTGTAAATAATGACAAAGCAGACCATCAGACATAAAGCGGCCACAGCGATTTCCTTCACTGCCGCGCGGGAGAGATCACCCATCAGCCAGAAACTGATGCTGTGCAGCTCCATGCTGTTTACGATAGACAGAGCAAAAAGAATGGCTGCTGAAAAAAAGGAGTTAACGACCACACCGGCCAGCAATAGTGAGTTATCCAGCAACACGCCTTTGGGACCGCCCGCAACAATAAAAACAAGAAAAACGGTGACCAGCGCGCCTGAGAAAGCCAGAAAAGGTACGCCCAGATAAAAGGAAGAAGCGCCGATAACAATTCCAATGATGGCTCCTAGCGCCGACCCTCCCGAAATACCTAACACATAAGGATCAGCCAGAGGATTGCGCAAAAGCGCCTGAAAAACAACGCCGCCCAATGATAAAGAGGCGCCCACAATCCCGGCAAATAAAATTCTCGGCAGACGCACGGAAAACAAAATCAGTTCTTCTTCGGATGGCGCAGATACTTTGCCGAGAAGCGCGTCGGATATAGCCCCAAACACATCGGCAAAAGCGATATGGATTGCGCCAAGGCTAAGCGCGGCAAGGCTAAGCAGCACAAACAATAAAAGTAAAAGCACGCTGATTCGCAACACGCGCGATACCGTCACTCGGTGGTAAATAGGGGACCCTCCTTCAGAATTTAACAACGTTGCTACTGAAAATTCTTAATCAAATAAATATTAGATTTGGCGGGAAATTGCAAACAGGTAAATCGGACGTCCTGCATCTCCAGAAAGAAAATCCATCACCAAACAGATTCAAATCATTATTGACATCATTCTAAACGGTCTCTCTTTTTGTTTTCACATTATCTCCAGCGGATTCCTATTTCTTATCGACTTTGACAAAGTCGGTTATCTCTCTCCACAAAGAGTCGTCCGTGTGAAAAGGCCAGTCGTTGTGTCCTGCCCCCTGGATCACCCACATGCGCTTTTTGCCTTCGGGCAGCTTAGCGAATAAATTATGTGCGTGTC
>CAZOPH010000016.1:0-6701 GCA_964581635.1 uncultured Smithella sp. | reverse complement strand
ACCCACATGCGCTTTTTGCCTTCGGGCAGCTTAGCGAATAAATTATGTGCGTGTCGGATGGGCAGGATTTCGTCTCGCTCGGCTCCGACTACTGAAATATTGCCTTTAAATGATTGCAGATTGCTGATGCTGTCATACTTATCAGTCAACAGCATGGTCACTGGCAGAAAGGGAAACAGGGATTTAGCCACAGCCGCGAGTGTGTCCCAGGGCGTAATAAGAATTATCCCGGCAATCGGCGTGGATGTTTTTTCAGCGACAGCGGCAACGACACCGCAGCCCAGCGATTCCCCCAGAAGATAGAGTGGTTCGCCGTACTGTTCAAACGACAGCCGCACCGTTTCCAGGCCGTCGACGACAAATGGTTTTTCCCCCACCTTCCCCGGTCGGCCTCCGTATTGCGGATATTCAGCCAGAATAACCCGGAAACCCAGCTCCGTCAGAGGCTCCAGATAAAAACTCCGGTCATATGCCGTTCCGCCGTTGCCGTGGAATAGGACAATGGTTCCGCAGGGCGCGGGCGCATTGCTTACGGAAATCAAGCCCCGGAAATCTGAACCGCTTGCCTGCCACAGCACCAGATTTTCCGCTGTCAGCATCGCCTCTGAAGGCCATTCGTCATTGGGGAAATAAAGAAATCTATTTTGCATATTACAGCCTCCTAGCAATACTAATATGACTAGCAATAACCAATTTTTTCTCATAACAAGTAACGACGAAACTCATTTTTTTCTGATCACTGCATTGAATTTAACATATCGCATGATTTTGTAAAGTGTAATAGTTTAATAAAACCAGATAAGTAATCAGCTATTGTATATTGTTTGATTCATAAATATGCATCATTTTAATAGCATTATATTTCCGTTTCGGTTAAGTAGCTCTCCATGAACACAAACTGGCTATTGGTGAACACGCCTGAAACCGCTCGGCTCGCTGCTGAGCATTTGCGTAAGGCTTCGGTATTAGGCATTGATACGGAATATGATTCATTCCGATATTTTAGGGAAAAACTCTGTTTGATCCAGATTTATGCCCCGACGACTACTTATGTCCTTGATGCAACGGCTGATCTGGATTTATCATTTTTAGCCCGACTTTTTAAAAGTAAGTCCATAGTAAAAATTCTCCATGCGGCGGATAACGATATCCGCTTGCTGAAAAGAGACTATGGCTTTGAATTTCAAAATATTTTTGATACGCACCGAGCGGCAATGCTGCTGGGATTTCGGCAACTCTCTCTGGATAAAATGATTAAGGAATTCCTCGATGTGGATCTGAAAAAAAGCAAAAAGATGCAGCGTTCGCGTTGGGATCATCGCCCGCTAACGGAGGAGCAATTGGAGTATGCCGTTCAGGATGTGACTCTGCTGCCTGCACTTTATGAAAAACAGAGGACCGGCTTGCAGGAACAAGGGCTGGAAAGCGCGGCAAGAGAGGCTTTTGCAAAAATCGCCTGCGCCAGTTGGCAGGAAAGAACTTTCGACCGACACGGTTACTCAAAGATTAAAGGATATTATGCGCTGGCACGCGAACAAAAAGAGTTACTCAAAAAGCTCTATATCTGGCGCTTTGAGCAAGCCAGGGAAGCCAACTGTGCTGTGTTCATGTTTCTGCCGGATGAAAAGTTGGCCAAGCTGGTTCAAAAAAAAGAAAGTCTCCAGGACATCTTATCACCTGAAAAATACAGACGCTACAGAAGTGAGATTGAAAAAATTCTTCAATTGGAAGCAGGGAACTCTCCATTAACCTGAATATGGATGAGGTGACTAGCTGCTCATTCCACAAAAGAAGACCCCGGCGGAAGGCAGAAAACGTCCGCCGGGGGTTTTTAAGATTATTTAGAATAGAATCCGTTTCCTTCTTTTGCCAGTTTTTCCAGAAGCGGCGAAGGTGTCCAGTATTCGGCGCCGACCATATCCTTGTATTTTAGGATGGCGTCATACACTTTCTTCAATCCCACTGTATCGGCATAGAACATCGGGCCGCCCAGATAGATCGGGAAGCCGTAACCAAAGAGCCATACCACATCGATGTCCAGCGGTCTGGCGGCAATGCCCTCTTCCAGAATCTTCGCGCCTTCGTTGATCATGGAATAAATCGCGCGTTCGATAATTTCCTGTTCGGTGATGGTACGCCGTTTAATGCCGACTTCTTGAGAGTGCTTGATGATCAGTTCTTCAATGAAAGGATCGGGCGTCGCATTGCGTTTTTCGTCATACTTGTAAAAACCGGAACCCGTTTTCTGTCCGAAACGCCCCATTTCGCAAATCTTGTCGATGATGTTGCAGGCTTTTTCCCGTGGGGTCAGCGAGTCGAATTTGGCCTTGCGGTTTCGCCAGCCGACATCGAGACCCGCCATGTCGCCCATCGCGTAGGGGCCCATTGGGAAACCGAAATTGTAAATGACTTTGTCAATTTGCCAGGGCAGAGCGCCTTCCTCCAGCATAAAGCCACATTCGCGTGTGCGCTTGGCCAGCATTCGGTTGCCGACAAATCCGTCGCAAACGCCAACCAGAACCGGCACCTTGCCAATGGTCTTGCCGACTTTCATAGCCGTGGCGTAAACATCGGGCGACGTTTTCGCGCCGCGCACATTTTCCAAAAGCCGCATGACGTTGGCCGGGCTGAAGAAATGCATGCCCATAACATCCTGCGGACGTTTGGTGATGGCAGCAATATCGTTCACATTCAGATAGGACGTATTCGTTGCGAGAATCACTCCCGACTTGCAGACTGCATCCAGTTTCGCGAAGACTTCCTTCTTAATCGCCATATCTTCAAAGACGGCTTCGATGACGAGATCAACATCTTTTAGATCTTCATAGACCAACGTGGGCTTGATCAGCGATACACGTTTGTCCATAACCTCTTGTTGAAGTTTGCCTTTGGCCACAGTGCTGGCGTAATTCTTTTTAATAACTGCCATACCTTTGTCGATAAATTCCTGCTTGATGTCCAACAGCATGACCGGAATACCGGCATTGGCAAAACACATGGCAATACCGCCGCCCATGGTTCCCGCACCCAGGATACCAACGGATTTAATCTCACGGGTGGGCTGATCATTGGGAAGCCCCGGAATGCGGCTTACTTCACGCTCTGCAAAGAATACGTGCCGCTGGGCTTTGGACTGATCAGAAGCCTGCAATTCCATGAATATTGCGCGTTCGCGTTTCATGCCTTCAGGGAAAGCCAATTCCGTTGCGGCCTTGACGGCTTCAATGCACTTGAACGGTGCGATAAGCCCACGCGACTTGCGGCCAATGCTTCTGGCAAAATCATCAAATAAACTGGGAGAATCGGCCTTTGCCACAAGTGAACTCACTCTTTGGATGGGAAGCCTTTCATTGACCACTTTTTTGGCATACGCCCTTGCCGCCGCTTTCAGATCGCCTTCAACAATTTCATCAAGAATACCAATGGCTTTAGCCTTAGCTGCCACAATCGGTGTGCCAGAGGTAATCATCTCCAGAGCCACCTTTACACCTGCTACACGGGGCAGCCTCTGTGTTCCGCCTGCGCCCGGCAAAAGCCCCAGTTTGACTTCCGGTAGGCCTAATTTTGCAGTGGTAACCGCAATTCGAAAGTGACAGCTAAGCGCAATCTCGAGACCGCCGCCCAGAGCCGTTCCATGAATCGCCGCGATAACAGGCTTTGGGGAATCTTCAATGAACTGACACACGTCCGGTAAATGGGGTTTCATGGGTGCCTTCCCGAATTCACGGATGTCCGCGCCTGCAATGAAGGTGCGACCATCACAGATAATGATCATGGCGGCTATATCCGAATCAGCAATGCCTTTTTCTATGCCGGATCTAATTCCTGCACGAACGGCTTGGGACAAGGCGTTTACCGGAGGATTGTTCACGGTAATCAGGCCAATATTGCCTTTTTTGGAAAAACCAACGATCTCCGCCATAAGTCAATCTCCCTTATATTGATTTTGTATTATTTTTCAAAAAAGGGATGGCACGTTGCCGGTCATTTGTCAAGATGCCAAGGCCTTTCCCCCCGTCGGTTTCTTTCTCAATGCCGTCTTGATAAGTTTAAGAAAATAAGATACTTTGCGACATCAAGGCGAAAGGATAAATATGAAGATGTTTTATAAGAAAAATGATGAAGGCTATCATTCCCGGGTTAAAGGGATCGATCAAAAAACTCTTGTGTATGGAGAGAGAACACTACTGACGGAATTTTTATTGAAGAAGGGAAGCATCATACCGAAACATTCCCATCCTTATGAGCAGACTGGTTATTTGGTAAGGGGTCATATGGCCTTTAGAGTAGGCAACGAGCGATATGATATTCAAGTTGGCGACAGTTGGTGCATCCCGATGAATGTTGAGCATAGCGCAGAAATCTTGGAGAACTCAGTTGCTGTTGAGGTGTTTTCTCCGGTCAGGGAAGACTATTTACCGGATAAAAAATACTATGCCTGATGTACAAGAAAGGAGGAACATCATCCTTGAGACAGCGGATGGAACCTGCTTTTACTCTTTAATACGGTGTTCCCACCGCATGGTTGGTCGTGGCAATCCTATTAGTCTTCGATAACACTTTTAAGCGCCTCTTCAATATCCGGATAGTGAAATTTAAAACTCGCATCAAGTAAACGGCGAGGAATCACACGCTGGCCTTTGAGCAAGACAGAACCAAACTCTCCAAGAATCAGCTCGATCATAAAGCCTGGCGCGGGCAAAAAAGAGGGACGGTGCAAAACCTTGCCGATAGCTTTTCCCAGATCCTTATTCCGGACGGGTTTCGGCGAGCAGAGATTGATCGCCCCGGAAATTTCTTTGTGTGCCAGAAGAAAGATAAACGCCTGGGCCAGGTCGGCCATGTGAACCCACGAAAACCACTGGCGTCCGCTTCCCAATGGGCCGCCCATGAAATATTTGAAAAGGGGTATCATCTGACCCAACGCGCCGCCATTTTTACCCAGCACGATGCCGAAGCGTGTCAGAATCACGCGAGCACCCTTAGTTTGCGCGCGCAGTGCTTCGACTTCCCAGTCGCGAGCCAGATGTGCCAGAAAATCATCGCCACCTGGGGAAGCTTCTGTAAGCTCCTCATCTTCGTGAAATCCATAATAGCCGACAGCCGATGTGCTGAAAAAAGTGATGTACTTTGACTCATTCGGCAGCGCTTCGACCAGATGCCGTGTCGTGTCTATCCGACTGGAGAGCAGAATTTTTTTCTGTGCCTCCGTCCATCGGCTGAAGATAGAAGCACCGGCCAGATTAATGATAACTTCATGATCCCTGACGGATTCCTGCCAGGAGCCTTTGATGGTTGGATTGCCCGCTAGATAGGTCAACCCATCCATTTTTAATTTCAATCCTGTAAGAGATGGTGTCAGTATCGTGACCTTGTGCCCTTCCCTGATGAGCTGCCCTGTCAGATAAGTTCCCACGAAACCTGTACCGCCTGTCATGAAAATTTTCATCCTTTATGCCTCCCTGGGAACTTCGTAGAGTACGACACCGGACCTAAATCTCACACGTCGTGCCTCTACAATGCCAAACATTATTCTCCGCCACCAATCAGCGGCAAGACTTTATCCAGGTGAAAATAGACCAGAAACTTAGAACCGCTCTTGTATTTGCCTTCCACATCGGGGTATTTCTTCCTGCGAATTTCATCAATCAGGGGGCTGTCTTTCTCTTCGCGCAGCTTTGTGATATAGAGCCTGCGTCCTTCATAATGTCCAGCTTCTTTAAAGATATAGACAGCATGAGGATTCACTTGAAGATTGGCGTGAGTCAGCTTGTCGGCAGTAATAAACGCGACCGTTTTTTCATCCATAAAGTGCGGTCTTCCGTATATGGCCGCATCAACCTTGCCGCCTTGATCCGCCGTGGCAAGAACTCCAAACCCATCAGCTTTCTCAAAATATTCGCTCAGCTTCATATTTCCCCCTTGATTTTAAAATACTTTTGGCTAAGCTAAGTCATCGGTGATGAATTGTAAAGAGGAAGGATGATCTCAACATGAAAAAAATTATCATTATTTTTGCTTTGTTGGTTGTGAGTTGCGTCAGAATACCGGATGGCGTGAAACCGGTCGATCGTTTTCAGGTTGAGAGGTATATGGGGAAGTGGCATGAAATTGCCCGGCTGGATCATTCTTTTGAGCGGGGATTAACCCATGTAATGGCCGAGTATAGCCTAAATGAAGACGGAGGCGTCCGTGTTCTTAACCGTGGTTACTTGGCCAAAGAAAGCAAATGGAAGCAAGCCGAAGGCAAGGCATATTTTGTTAATCACCCGAATCAAGGATTTCTAAAAGTTTCCTTCTTCGGCCCTTTTTACGGGTCTTACGTGATTCTTGAACTGGATCAGCAAAACTATTCCTATGCGTTGGTCTGCGGCCCAGACAAATCTTATCTGTGGATTCTGGCCAGAAACCCCCGCCTTGATGAAGAAATCGAAAAGCGCCTGATTGCTAAAGCGGCCGCGTCGGGTTTTGACACCAGCAAGCTAATCAAAGTTCAGCATGACTGATGCCGAAGGAGACCAATATGACTTATAAAATTCTTGGAATTTCCGGAAGCCCGGTAAAAAATGGCAATGTTGAAACGCTGCTGTTGCGCGCGTTTGAAAGCCTGCCTGCGAAAAATGTCGAGTATGATGTTGTCCATCTCTCCGGCTTGAAAGTGAAGGATTGCATCCATTGTAATTTCTGCCTGACCAAACAGA
>CAZOPH010000015.1:0-22798 GCA_964581635.1 uncultured Smithella sp. | reverse complement strand
GGAATTGGAAAATGGAGAAAGCAGACATCACCATCATCGGAGCGGGCGTTGTCGGACTGGCTGTTGCGGCTGAACTGGCAAGACCGGATTTGAGCGTGTTCATCCTGGAGAAAAACTCGGTGCACGGCGGCGGGATCAGTTCCCGCAACAGCGAAGTGCTTCATGCAGGGATTTATTATCCGGAAGGATCGCTCAAGGCCCGGCTGTGCGTTGCCGGAAACCCAATGCTCTATGAAATAGCCGCCCGCAACGGCATCCCTTACAAAAAAACCGGCAAGCTGATCGTAGCAACAAATTCTGGGGATATTGAAGCTATCGAAAAGCTTTATGAAAACGGACGACGTAACGGTGTAGAATCTTTATCTCTCGTCAGCATGCGACAAGTTGCGCAGATGGAGCCTCATGTTCAGGCTGTGGCCGCTCTTTATTCGCCTGAGACGGGCATTATCAACACGCATACTCTGATGAATTATTTCTTAAAACAGGCACAAAGCAACAAGGCGAACCTGGTCTGTCATACAAAGGTGTTGCATATCGAAAAGGAAACAAACGGCTGGCAAATCTTTGCAGAAAACGACAAAGGCGAGGACTTTGATTTTTTGTCCGGTGTGGTTATCAATGCCGCCGGGCTGTCTTCCGACGTCATTGCTAACATGGCCTGCGGCCATTATCACCTTCATTATTGCAAAGGTGATTATTGCGGGATTTCCGGTGTAAAACCGGGATTGGTAGGACGGTTGATCTATCCCGCACCGGTAAAAGATTCTGCGGGGCTTGGTGTGCATCTGACCATCGACTTAAATGGCCGTTTAAGGCTGGGGCCGGATGCAACCTACATTGACCGCGTTGAAGACTACAACGTGGCGTCGGAAAAGGCCGCCCTATTTTATGAGCAGGCACGAATATTTTTACCTTTTCTGAAGCCGGAGAATGTTTACCCCGACATGGCCGGAATCCGCCCAAAGCTTCAGGGGCCGAATAATATTTTCCATGATTTCGTCATTAGAGAAGACGCGCCGGGCTTCGTCAACCTGGTCGGCATCGAATCGCCGGGCCTGACCGCCTCGCCGGCGATTGCCCGGATTGTTCAAAAAATGATTTGACCATCCAGGGCGGGGAAGAAATTCAGATACCGTCCCTTGGCAGCACATAATTACGAATATTATTATTGACATGTCTGTAAGCTTCCCCTATAAATTGCGAGCAAAATATTGCAGCAAAACAGGAGACCTTCCATGAAAAAATCAGCAGTTTTAATAATTCTTTTATTGATTCTCTCTGTGGTTATCTGCGGTTGCAACAAAGAGGATTCTTCCCAAATTAAAGTCGGTGTCATTGCCGAGCTGACCGGCGATGTTCCAGCCGTGGGCGCCTCCTGCAAAAATGCTGCGGAGATGGCTGTTGCCGAAATCAATGATGCCGGCGGCATTCAGTTAGGCGATAAGAAATATAGAATCAAATTACTCATCGAGGATAATGCGGGAAAGGCCGATCAATCGGCATCCTCTGCGCAGAAGCTGATTACGCAACAGAAGGTTACCGCGATTGTCGGCCCCAACGCCAGCCGCTATGCATTGCCAGCCGCCGAAATTGCCGAAACCAGCAAAGTGATTTTGATTACCCCCTGGTCCACCGCACCGAAAGCCACGCTGGATTCCAGGACAGGCGCATCCAAAAAGTATGTTTTTCGAGCCTGCTTTATTGATCCCTTCCAGGGACGCGTGCTTGCAAAATTCGCGCTGGACAATCTCAAACTGACGAAGGCGGCGGTTCTTTACGATGTCGCTTCCGAATACAACAAGGGCATTGCCGAATTTTTCAAGGAAGTCTATGAACAAAATGGCGGCAAGGTGGTTGCGTTTGAAACCTATACCACCAATGACAAGGATTTTTCATCGCAGTTGACTAAAATCAAGCAAGCCGCACCGGACGTCATATTCCTGCCTAATTATTACAGCGAAGTGCCCCTGCAAATTCAGCAGGCTAAGCGCCTGGGCATCACCGTGCCGTTCATCGGCTCCGATTCCTGGGGATCTGAAGAACTTGTGAAGCTCTGCGGCAAGGACTGCAACGATTATTATTTCAGCACGCATTACGCGGCTGATGCCTCGACCGACGCGACCCAGAAATTCATCGCGAGTTACAAAACAAAATATGGAACCACACCGGACGACGTGGCCGCTTTGACCTACGATTCTTTCGGCCTGTTGTGGCAGGCACTTAAAACCGCAGGCAAGAACGACCGACAGGCGGTACGCGACGCACTCGCCAAGATTCCGCAGTATGAGGGCGTAACCGGCAATATGCAATTCAAGGAAGGCTCCGGCGACCCCGTCAAGAGCGCAGTCATTTTAAAAATAAAGGATGGGAAGTTCACGTGGTTTGCCAACGCCAAACCATAATCCAATATGGCCTATATTTTCCAACAAGCGCTTAATGCTCTGCAGCTGGGCAGCATCTATGCACTGATTGCCCTGGGCTACACCATGGTTTACGGCATCCTGACGATGATCAACTTCGCTCACGGCGACCTGTTCATGATCGGCGCTTTTTTCTGTTTTCTCATTGCCGTCTATCTCAAACTGTCCTTTGTCCCGACATTGCTTGTATCCATGCTGGGCGTGGCCTGTCTGGGCGTCGTCATTGAACGGCTGGCCTACAAGCCCCTGCGCAATGCTCCACGCGTCTCCGCCATTATCACAGCCCTGGGCGTTGGACTTTTTCTGGAAAACTTCACGCTGGCACTTTCACCCTACCCCAAACATATTCCGCCGCTTCTAGAAAACATCACCTGGACGGTGGGCTCGCTTTCCATTTCATCCTTGCAGATTATCGTCATTGTCCTCTCGCTGGTTTTAATGCTGATTTTGGATTTTGTCGTGCAGCACACCAAAGCAGGGATGGCCATGCGCGCCATTTCCTGGGACAAGACCATTGTCCCGCTGATGGGTGTGTCGGTTAATAAAATTATTTCACTTACGTTTGCCGTCGGCACAGGCCTGGGCGGAGCGGCCGGCGTGATGTACGGCCTGGCTTACCCGGTGATCGATCCGTACATGGGCATCATGGTTGGCTGGAAAGCATTCATCTGCGCCGTGGTCGGTGGCATCGGCAATATCCGCGGCGCCATGATCGGCGGCTTCATTCTCGGTGCAGTGGAAATTATGGTTGCTGCTTTCTTCCCGTCCACCTATCGTGACTTTGTGGCCTTTACGCTGCTCTTAACCCTTTTAATCGTCCGCCCCTACGGCATTCTGGGCAGGCCCCAGCCGCAAAAGGTGTAAGCATGTCTTCAATCAAAACCGTATTCCCCACCCTGCTTAAACGTTGGAATAGGCTCACCGGCTACAAGTTTTTCTGGCCGGTTTTCATCCTTGCGGGTCTTGCATTTTGTATGGCCGTCGACACTTTTGACTTTGTCGATTTATACCTGCAGCTGATTTTGATTTACGTGGGCATCAATATCATCCTCACCGTCAGCCTGAATCTGATCAACGGCTACATGGGCGAATTCTCCGTGGGACATGCCGGTTTCATGGCCGTAGGCGCTTACATTGCCTCACTCTTAACTGTCCATGTATTTCCCCCGGGCGCTCAAAATTTCCTTTTCCCTCTGGCGATATTGGCCGGCGGTATCGGCGCGGCACTGGTCGGTTTGCTGCTGGCAATTCCCTCTTTTAAAACACGCGGCGATTATCTGGCCATTGTTACGCTGGCCTTCTGCATGATTGTAAAATCCGTTCTGGAAAACATTGACGCCGTCGGTGGGCCTCGCGGGCTGCTGGGCATGGAAAAGCTCACCACACTGCCGTGGGTTTTTTTCTGGACGGCGCTGAGCGTCTGGGTGATCCGCAATCTGGTTTATTCCAATTTCGGGCGAGGCATTTTATCCATCCGCGAAGACGAAATCGCCAGTGACCTGATGAGCGTCAACACACGGCAGGTCAAAATCATCGCCTTTGTCGTCTCGTCTTTCTTCGCGGGCATTGCCGGGGGCCTGTTTGCCCACGCGCTTCAGTTTATCAACCCGCGCATGTTCGACATTCTCAAATCCACCGACATTCTGATTATGGTGTATTTGGGAGGCATCGCCTCGATTTCCGGATCGATCATCGGCGCCGTCATTTATACGATCCTGCTGGAAATCCTCCGTCCATTAGGCATCTGGCGGATGGTGCTCATGCCCCTTCTGCTCGTTCTGCTGATGATCTATCGTCCACGCGGCATCATGGGCATGCGGGAAGCCCATCTGTTTACTCCACTTCACGATCTGGTAACGGAAAAACTCTGGCGGCAAAAGAAAAAGGAGGCGCCCGATGCCTCTACTTGAAATATCCAAACTTACGCACCGCTTCACGGGCCTTTATGCGGTATCCGATTTTAACTTCGCCATCGAGCCGCATGAACTGGTCGGTATCATCGGCCCCAACGGCGCGGGGAAGACCACCGTCTTCAACCTGATTACCGGCGTTTATCGAGCCTCAGAAGGCAGTATCAAATTGGACGGCCGGCAACTGGTAGGCTTTACGCCGCATCAGATAACCGCCTTAGGAATTGCTCGCACCTTCCAGAACATCCGGCTCTTTAAGGAACTAAGCGTACTGGACAACGTCCGCATCGCGCACTACGGTCAGATCGCCTACACGCCCGCCGAGGCCCTTTTGCACATCGGTCGTTTCCGCACCGAAGAAAAGCGCATCACTACCCGGGCGCTGGATTTGCTGGCCATTTTTAAGCTCGATGATGCCGCCAACGAAAAAGCGAAAAACCTGCCTTACGGTTTGCAACGTCGATTGGAGATTGCCCGGGCGCTGGCCACCGAGCCCAAGCTTTTGCTTCTGGATGAACCGGCGGCCGGAATGAACCCCAATGAAATTATTCAGCTCATGGAATTTATCAGATGGATTCGGGAAACTTTTTCGGTCACGATCATTCTGATTGAACACCAGATGCGTCTGGTCATGGGCATTTGCGAACGCCTGGTAGTGCTGGATTTCGGCGCAACCATCGCGCAAGGACTGCCTTCTGAAATTCAAACAAATCCTAAAGTATTGGAAGCTTACCTGGGTGTGGAGGTCGTGCAATGACCAACGCCGATCTTCTATTGTCCGTTTCCGGCTTGCGCATCTCTTACGACAGCATTCAAGCAGTCGATGATATTTCCTTTCATGTCGTTCGTGGAGAAATCGTCACGCTGATCGGCGCCAACGGTGCGGGGAAATCCTCCATCCTGCGGGCCGTCTCCGGACTCATTACATATGCGGGCATCATTACATACGAGGGAAGAGATTTAAAAAAAATTGCTGCCGATCAGATTGTCGCTACGGGCATCGCCCACGTACCGGAAGGCCGGGGCATCTTCGGCAATCTTACCGTGCTGGAAAATCTAAAGCTCGCCTGCTGGCAGCGGAAAGACAAAGCCAAGATCGCCACCGATCTGGAACACATCTTTGAACTGTTCCCGCGCCTGCAGGAGCGAAGAAAACAATTGGGGGGCATGCTCTCCGGCGGCGAGCAGCAGATGCTGGCCGTGGGCCGCGCGCTCATGACGGATGCGCAAATGCTCCTGCTCGATGAACCGTCCATGGGACTCTCTCCCGTTTTGGTGCGTGATATTTTCAAAATCATCCAGGAAATCAATCGGGCTGGAAAAACCATCCTGCTCGTCGAACAAAATGCAAACATGTCCCTTCACATCGCTTCGCGTGGTTACGTTCTGGAAACAGGCCGTATCGTGCTTTCCGGTACAGGCAAGGAGCTGACTGGGAATCCCCGCATTAAGGAAGCTTATCTTGGCGGATAAGATTCAGGGAGAAACGAGGCACTTTGTGCACTGCTTTTATGCTGGAAGAGGGCAAGGTTATCTTGACCGCATATTCCAAGAAAGTCTATAAACCTGACTTCCTTCTACCCTACCTTCCCCTCCCATGATAAGAACCACGAGACCAACTTCTGGGCATCATCAGACACTCTAAGTCCAAAGGGTTTTTCTGTGGGGATTTGTTCATGCATGATGATTTTTATCGTTCAGACGTTCAATGAGTCCCTTCATCCTGGCTTGCCGTTCCTGTGCCTCTACAATGAATGTCTTATATTGAGACGTATCCTTCTTTAATTTAACCACCAAGATTAATGCAATAACGGCGACAACGATACTGATGACACATAACATCAAAGATTCCATAGCAGACCCTCCTCAGCTTGGTTTTCATCTGGCGAAGCCAGCATCGAGGTGCTGCTATCGCCTGGCGGCCCTTCTGCCTTATCCCTGTTCAGGACTTAGGTAAGTGGCTTTGCGTCCCACACTTTCGTATGGTTTGCCTTTTTCAGGTTTTGTTTATGGTTGCTCCCCTCTTAAGGGAGCTTCCAATCTGTCATAGAGTTCAATAGTTTCTCCATCCTTTCCTGCTGATTAACTTGATTACATAAATTTTAGTATTTTCGTTTTATGTTGCTGTCAAGATTTATTATAAGCATATATTGTGCCAATCGCCGGATTCTATTAACATAACGTTATTACTATTGTTTTTATATTAACCGCTCACTCTTTTCAACGATAGACACCGCCGCCCGTGGCTTCTTCACTGAAATGAGGTTATTTTAACAGTTATGTTAAATAAGCCCATCAAATACTTTGTTGACAACATCAACATAATTATCCCGGTGATGTGTTTTCCATATTCTTTTTTTAATTTCCCTCCCGTTTTCAAAAAAGCCTCCCATATACGTCCAGATTTCTTTCATTTTATTCGTAATATGAGAGGGGCCAGACAAAATTTTCAAATATTCAGAAAATAATTGATCATGGAAAGCTCTGATGATTTTGATTTTTTCTTCATAGGGTTTTTCCGTATGAAATTTGATTTTTTCCGCGAGGAATGGGTTTGCCAGCAGGCCCCTGCCGATCATCCACCGCTCTATCGATCCGAATCGAAGTGAGAGCATCTCCAGTTTCTCAACAGAATCGATGTCCCCGTTATAAACGATCCTGTGTTTTGATAGAACAACACACTGCTCGAACATATCAAGGTCAACGTCACCTTCATACATTTGCACACCCGTCCTCGGATGGATGATCAGTTCCTCGATCGGATATTGATTAAAAATCGGAATGAGCTGCAACACCTCGTCAGGATATTTTAACCCTATCCTAAGCTTGATTGATAATTTCGGTTTTAAGTTGGATATGGTTTTTTCGAGAAAAGATTCGATCCTGTCCGGATAACACAGCAGCCCCGCCCCTCTACCTTTCTTCACCACCATGGGAAACGGACAGCCGATATTCCAGTTTACCGTGCCGCAGCCGATATCGTATAACGCATTGGCGATCTTGATGAAGTCATCAGGGGCAGAACTCATGATCTGCGGTATTGTTGGAATGCCCGTATTTTTATCCGGATAAACTTCGCGCAGGAGTTTATCCTCTATTTTCATTTTCTTCGATGGGGAGATGAAAGGCGCAATAGCCATATCAACTCCCTTAAAATAAACAGAGAACAGGTTGCGATAAATATGATCGGTTATCCCCTGGACTGGTGCGAGGTATATCATCGGTAATCTCTCAATCCTTCGGACGTAATTATCATCATCATAGGGGTTACTTTTTTCCTGATTTTTTTGGGGTCGGTTCTCGAACTAATGACACCTCTCTCATCACGAGGATTGCACAAAATTTTAATGAATATTTTCTGATGGCAGACGGTTTGTCAAGGACAACTTGATAGAACATCTGCCTTACAGAACATACCCGTGCGGCAAGTACACGTTTGTGGCCAAGATTTTCTTGACATACCAGACCGCGTTTCCTATACTCTCCCACACAAAAAAGGAAGTTCTTATCAAAAAAATAAGGGGATGCATGGAATCAGATATAATCTTGGAATTCAGCGATAAAAGAAGACTGGTAGCAAAACTTGCCAAGCCATTCCAGCCCAATGATGGCGTGATTAATGTCTTTTTGCAAGCATTCGGCGAAATCCAGCAATTTCTCCTGGCAGAATTGTGTTGTGTTTTGATGAAGTACGATAAAGGAAAAGTATTTCAAAATCTTGAGAATGCCGTGCAGGAGGAAGTGACAACTTTTTTTGGCAAGACTTATCATGTTTATGCTTCGGAAGAGCAGTCTTTTCAAACGGGATTCTTCGGCTTATCCATTCAAGACGACACACCACACAGGCTCATTTTCTTTTGCCGAAATGCTGTAAAAGGGCGTTGCCAGAAACGCTTAACTGGTGAAATACTTGAATCACAGGGAGTCATATCTTCCGATTCCGTCCAGACAGGAATCGAAGAACAGCAACGGCTCAAAAAACGCATCTTAGGTGAAACAATTGTTGATCAAGCTTATTTGCCCCGAGATGTCGTTGAAGAAGCTATCGAGAAAGCAAAACAATCAGGGGCCATACCCAAACGAGCCAAAATAGGTGAAGTTCTGGTTGCTCTTGGCTTACTCACACAAGAACAAGTTGAAAACGTCCTCTTAATCCAGCAGAAGGATAAAAAGAAAAGGATAGGGGAGTTGCTGATTGAAAACGGATATATCAATGAAGAGCACCTCCTTGCCGCTCTCGCCCACAAGTTCCGTACTAAAATGATGGATCTCTCAAACATTGTACCGGACATGAAAGCGATTGGTGTTTTATCATCTCAAATCGTTCGGCAATTTCAGGTTTTTCCGGTTATGGATAAAGGTGATCGTCTGATTGTGGCGACATCAGATCCGACAGATTACAATATGGAAGAACAGCTGCGGTTCATAACAGGTCGCAGGATCGGATTGATGGCCGCCACATCAAAGCAAATAGCTGATGCGATAGAAAAGTATTATCCCCTGAAAGGATTTATCGTGGGCGAACTGATCGATGAGTTGAGCGTTGATCAGGAAATAGAAGAAGATATTGAGAAATCCGGATTTAGTGAATCCGATTCACAGATAGTCAACATCGTAAATAAAATCCTCGTCGATGCTTATTCTCAAGGAGCCTCCGACATTCATTTTGAGCCGGGGATAGGTAATGCTCCTGTTCAGATAAGGTATCGCATTGATGGCTTATGTCGATTAGTGCATCAGATACCCATTCTTTATAAAAAAGCTATTATTTCGCGGATTAAGATCATGGCCAATCTGGATATCACCGAACGCCGCAAGCCCCAGAGTGGGAAGATCCTTCTAAATTTTGAAAAAGATAAAGTGGAATATCGGGTAGAGACTACCCCGACTGCCGGAAACAATGAAGATGCTGTCCTGCGGATTCTGGCATCTTCCAAGCCCTTTCTCTTGAACCAATTGAGCTTTTCGCCTCCGAATCTCAAAGTTTTTAAAGCGGCTTTGTCTCAACCATATGGCATCATTTTATGCGTTGGACCTACGGGTTCAGGAAAAACCACCACGCTTCACTCCGCCCTTGCCGAACTCAATACGCCGGACAGGAAAATATGGACCGTCGAAGATCCCGTGGAAATCACCCAGGCAGGTCTGCGCCAAGTTCAAATTAAAAGCGAGATCGGTCTTAACTTTGCAGAAGCGCTTCGCTCCTTCCTGCGTTCGGATCCGGATGTCATCATGATCGGCGAGATGCGAGATTCGGAAACTGCTAAAATAGCCATTGAGGCTTCGCTAACAGGACATCTTGTATTAAGTACGCTTCACACGAATAATGCTTCGGAAACAATTGTACGTCTCATCGAAATGGGTATGGATCCCTTTAATTTTTCTGATGCACTGATCTTAATTGTAGCTCAGCGTCTGGCGAGGAAACTCTGCGACCATTGTAAAAAACCATACATTCCCGACCAAGAAGAATACGCGACATTAGTCCATCACTATGACGAGCTTTTCTTTAAGAAACACAACATGCCAGCTTATTCCCGTGAAATTCAGCTGATGAAAAAAGAAGGCTGTGATAAATGCAGTGGAACAGGCTATCAAGGACGGATTGGCATTCATGAAATATTAGTCGGGACGCAAAACATGAAAAAAGCCATAAAAAGAAGGGCTCCTGCTGATGAACTCAGGGTTCTTGCTATTGAAGAAGGGATGAAACCCCTTATCATGGATGGCATACAAAAAATCTTTCAGGGTTTGACGGATTTGAGTCAGGTTTTAAGGGTCTGCTCTACACAAGCGATTTTTGATTCATAGGGGAGACGTTGTAATCGTTAGATCATAGCTTTATCAGTTACTCACTCTGCGATCAGCTATCCTTCGTCATCTTCAACTGGGCTGTTCTGACGGCAAGGTCTTTGTCTTTGGTGAACAGCCACCATTGGGGTTTGGTTGTGTGCGGACCAGATTCTTTTTCCCGTCCCCGGCAATGATACCAGTGGCCATATCGTTCAACAATTGCAAATGGATGATCGCCGGTGCACAAAACACTGCACGTCCGAATTTCCTTGAAGTAAATGGTTTCCTCCGGCTCTTCCTCACTAGCCATGTCTGCAGGCAAAACAATATGGGACACATCCATGCCCTGTGCTTCTTTTTTATCCAGCCACTCTGAAATGTTCATGGTTTACTTTTCTCCTTTTCAATCGATTAAGCTAACGTTGTTCGCACGGGTCAGTCGTGATGGTGATGACCTCTTTCCTTAAGGACAAAGAAGGTGCAGTCCATTTCGGAATTGTCATACACATCCACGGCAGGCATTCGGACGGATTTGAAGCCCGTGGCGTGGCAACCATAGGGGAACTTTCTCTCATAGGTAATATAGAAGTGTTCACAGAAAAAACAATTGATGAGCGTTCCACCTTTTTTGCTGTCTGCCATCCTCTAAATCCTTGCACTTTACACCTTGTATCTTAAACCTTGAGCGTCGCCCGCCCCATAGGGATACATGTGACTTGCAGGGGTTACGTGTGACCCAAAGGGTTAAGTGTGACCCGCAGGGTTATGAACCTTTTTCCTATATCTCAGATAGTTTCTCCAGATTCAGTTTAGCCATCAGAAGTTTGTTGGCTTCATCGAGTTTTTCCTGCGCTGAATAAACCGCAACAGCTCCGGATTGGGCGGCTTTCTCAAAATATTCGGAGAGCGTGTCCCTTACTTTTCGCGGCGTCGCTGCAAATATTTGATCCCGGAAGGACTGACGCATCGCATCTGTTGCGCCGACAAAATGACGGATCATGGCAACATAGCCGCGTCCCGACGGATCAAGGGGTTTATCCAGCGCGCTTAACGTGCTGATGATAGCTTTTTCCACATCATCGGTTTTCATGTCATTTTGAGAATAGAATTTCTGCGCATCCTGAAAGACGTTCAGCGTTTCGGCAATATGCGGATCGCGATAGGACAGAAATACGAAAATTCCCAGCGTTGCGTCGAATGACGACATCCCGCCGTAAGCGCCACCCTGAACACGAATATACTTATAGAGGTAGCTGTTGGAAAGCTCCCGCGAAGCCAACATCAGAAGAGCGGAAGATGGATCTTTGTAAGCGGGCGCTTTCATGGCGCGGGCGACATACGATACCTGTGTTGGAACGGCAATCCCTGCATAAACGGGCGCAAGCGATAGTTGGCTCGTCCTGTCTGCGCGTTGACCTGCCGGCAGTTTCTCCAACAGCCGGTCGATATGTTCTTCGACCAGTTTGACGCCATCAGCCTCAGCGGTAATATTGATCGTGAGATTATTCTTATTAAAGATGATTGCTTTTAATTGCTCCAGTTTTTCGCGCAAGTTCTGCTTGGACGCATCGAAATCGTTCGACTGCTGCTGAACAAATCGCAATTGGGTCCGGCCATGCCATTGTTCATCACGATAAGCAGGCAGCGTAAGCGCTGCGCCTGCCGCTCGTTTGGCAAAGATATGTCCGGACGGGATAATGGAGGATTGAAGATTATTTTTTCGTTCAGCGATTAAATCCCGCATTCTTGCGTCCTGCTTTAGATCTCCGGTGCAAAGGATGTCGCAAATGGTCTGGATGGCTTCCGGAAAGTTTCGATAAAGCGCCTTAAAGGAGAAGATCATTTTCTGCCAGCTGTCGGTCGCGTCCACGGAAAAACCAGCAGACAAGTCATAACCGAATCCGCCCATGTTGAGTGCAATGCGTTTGGCCATCTCATCATACGTGAAGCCCGCCGCGCCCATACCGCTCATGATTTTTCCCAAAAGCGGCAGGTAAAGTTGCAGTTCTTCGGGAACGTGGGCAATATCAAAAGCCAGATCAACGTATGCAATGCCGTTGGTGAACAGGTCATGCTCCAAAATGTCCACCGAGGCAAGGGACTTGTGTTGTGTCGGAATGGTTTCCACCCGCTTCGGAATATCTTCCAGTCTTAATTTAGGCAATGTTGCCGCGGCTTCGGGCGAATCGGCCTCAGACTGAAATGCTTTCAGTTGAGCTGCCTGTTCGTCGATTTGTCGTAATTGTTCTTTCGTCAAACCGGCTTTCAAAGCAGCCATCTTCTCTTTCAACTTTGCTTCATTCTTTTGGCTGAAGTCGGGATCAGGCTCCATCACTGCAATCAGACGGTGTGGGTTATCCACCAGCCACTTCTGGGTCAGTTTCTGAAATACTTGCGGATCATCCGTCCAGAGCTTGCGAATATCTTCAATGACGCGCGAGAAATCAAGGCCGATGCAAGGATCACCCTCATAGAGCCAGGTTTGAAAGACGCTGCCCATCAGCGTAATGCCATAGGGATAAGAGCCGCGGGATATTTCCTTACCGTGAAATTCGACCTGGTGCAGAATGCCTTCAATGAGTTCTCGGTCAAATCCTTCCGCGACAATCTTATGCAGTGTTTCAAAAATAAGATTTTCAATTTTCTGGACATCCGCGCTTTGCACATTGCGCAGGCCGGCACAAAACATCAATTGTTTGAGGTCGGATTCGATACCGCTGACTGGCGTCATATCTTCGCCCAAGCCTGAATCAATCAGCGCCTGGCGCAAAGGGCTGGCTGCACTTCCCACCAGCAACCCTGAAGTAATTTCGATCATCAGCGCCGTTTCAAAATCTCTATTTTCCACCAGCATCCAGGCAACGTTGACCATTGTTTTGTGCGCAAGCGACTCGCTTTTCTCTACCGGATAGACACCAGAAGTGCGCCTTGGTTTGGGAAAAAAGGGCTGGCTTTTTATGGATGAGTCAACTTCGACCCGTTCGAATCCGGCAAGCATTTCGGCCAGAAATTCCAGATGCTCGGCTGTTGGAATATCCCCGTAGATAAAAAAGCGCGCATTGGTGGGCGAATAATATTTCCGGTGAAAATCTTTGAATTGTTCATACGTCAGGGTGGGAATGACCTCCGGGTCACCACCGGAATCTAAAGCGTAAACGGTGTCGGGATAAAGTTTTTCCTGGATGTCTTTGTACATCAATGAATCGGGCGACGAGTATGCGCCCTTCATTTCATTATAGACAATGCCGGAAATAATCAGATCACTTTCCAGATCACCGGGTATCGAAAATTCCAGATGATGGCCTTCTTGAAAAAATGTTTCTTTGAGCATCCGGGGGTGCAAAACCAGATCCGTGTAAACACGAGCTAAATTATAGAAGTCCGCTTTGATCTGACTGGCCACCGGATAAATGGTTTTGTCCGGATAAGTAAAGGCATTGATGAACGTCTGCATGGTGGAGCGCATCAGCTCTTTGAAGGCGTCCTTGAGTGGATATTTTTCCGAACCTGCTAGAACGGAATGTTCCAGGATATGCGGCAAGCCCGTGGAATCTGCCGGCGGTGTGCGAAAGCCTATCGCGTATAAATTTTCACGGTCAAAGGAATGCAGGTGCAGCACTTTCGCACCGGTTTTCTGATGTTCCATTTCGTAAGCGGTAAGGCGAACGGCTGGAATGGCTTCTACCCGCAATACTTTAAAACCATTCAATACATCACCGGCTTGCAGGGTCGGTTGCGGTACATTTATTTGCGGCATTCCCAAAACACTCCTTTTCATTTCGAAATCAAACGCTATCTTTGTTGGCATCGTCATTGCGATATCACTTTTGATTTAGAAACGGGATAAAATGAAATTACTTTTACTCCGGACAGTCCTGAATCATGACACGGCGGTTTTGCGCCTGGCCTTCGGGTGTACCATTATCGGCAATCGGGCGGGATGAACCAACACCATCAATGATCAAGCGCTGTTCATCGATATTGTATTTTTCGACCAGATATTTTTTTACGCTTTCAGCGCGCCGCTTCGATAATTCCATATTATAAGCATCCGATCCGACGTTGTCTGTATGGCCGGTTATTGCCAGTCTGGCTTGAGGATATTTCATCAGATATTCCAGAACGGGTTGTATTTTGCCGTCGATACGTGAGTGGACCTGCGTTGCATTTGTTTGAAATTCAACGATGATATTCACGCAACTGGGCTTGCTGAAATCCTCTCTCTCAGCTGCCATTTCACCTGATGTTTTGGGAAACGATTTCCGTTTGGGTGCGGAAATCACCGGCTTTCTGGCAACGATTTTTTCCTTGGCGGCTTCCGTTACCGCAACATCCCTCGTCTCGCTGCTGAAGCATATCTCACCGATCATGCCGTCAGCGGAAGTCTTCGTTCGCTGCGTATTGATGTGAACTTGCACACCGGTGGTTACTCCCAGAGGCTCACCGCCGTTGATATCGCCGAAAAGCTTTTTGTAGTCTTCGTAAATATTACGACGTTCCGTGTACCACTGGCCTGTCTTGTCGGTTTTATTTCTCAAAACGATGTATCGCATTTTGTCGCCGCCGACTTGCGTACTGCGGCCACTCCAACCTTTGGGCGCTTCATTATCCCAGATATAGCCGATCACGGGCGTGTTCAGCAGCGCCGGGAAACCTGTTTCTTTAAAAGCGATATAAACCTGCAGGACCTGGTCATCGGCCATTTTCTTGCGGACATCGCCTCCAACGGGCATCTTATGGACTTTCCAGCGCCATGAAATAATCGGAAATTCTTTGACATTCACTCGAGCCGACGTACGCACGCCAAAAGAGGAGTTGCCGTACGACAGTAAGCGCAGGTAATAGTTTTCTCCATCTTTCTCCATCTTCAGCGATGGAGCACCAATTTTTTTCTCGACGGCCCAGCCGGCGGGCGCTCCGCCCGGCATATCCGCAGATCGAAATTTGGTGACGGGAATTATGGCCGCAAAAGCACCGGCACAGATAAGCATAACGCAGAACAACGACAACAACAAATAACGCAAAACGACAAATCTTTCCTTACACATGGTGACTGGCCAACTTCTGCGCGCGTAACGCCATAATTTCAGTTCGGGTGAAAACAGACTGCACACAATCAACATGCTGAAGAATATTTTCTCTGCCGCCTTCTTCGCGATCAATCAGCGTAATCACACGGTCAATGATCAGCCCGGCCTTACGGGCATGCTCGATGGCGGTAATCGTGGAACCGCCGGTGGTGATCACATCGTCAATAATCACAACTTTTTCGCCCGACATGACGTTGCCCTCAATGGCGCTTTTCGTGCCGTGATCCTTCGCGTCTTTGCGGACAATGAATGCTTTGACCGGCTTGCCCAGCTGATAGGAAATGACGGCGAGCGCACTGGCAATCGGGTCGGCGCCCAGCGTGAGACCTCCCGCCGCAGTGACCGGCGTGTCTTTTATCATATTAAAAATAACCTCACCGATCAGATTCATCCCTTCCGGGTCGAGCGTCGTTGGTTTACAATTAAAATAAAAATTGCTCTGTCGGCCCGAGGCCAGTGTGAAAGGTGGATTGTCACTGTATTTGAAGGAACGTTCCAGGATGATTTCACCGAGACGTTCCTTTACCACACTCTTATCTATCGACATTAATATTTCCTCCCGTTGCAATTTTCACGACTAAGAAAGACGATCGTTTAAAACAAATTTAATGGGCAATTCCGCCCATGTTTTATATGGGATGCCCGACTTTTTAGCCGGTTCAAATTTCCAGGCCATCACCGCTTTGATTGCGGTTTGATCCAGAATGGCATAACCGGACGATTTGCTTATAACGGCCCTGCCAACGCGTCCATCCGCTAGAATTTCGGCCTGAACCAGCACAACACCCTCATAGCCCTGCTGCCGCGCCACTTCCGGGTAACCGGGCGACGGATTTTCTCTGTACAGGGGATAGGCGTTGGAAAAGGCAGGCGCCACACCTGACGCTACCGTCTGCCCGCCTGCATCGGAAACCGGGGAATAATTTCCTGCCGAGGCATAGGCGACTGTTTCAGCCCATGGGGAAGCTATTGTTTTGTCGCCAGCCGCCGTTTCGGACACTTGAGTAGTGTTTTCGGATTCCACCCAGAAATTTTGAGTTGCCGATATTTCAAGCGTTCGGCTAGTCTGAGATACCTTTGATCGTGTTTTCTGACCACTTTCTTCTTCGACTAAGACAGGAGAAGAATAGATTTTATCGTGGGTAGAAAGCGATACCCAGACAAAATCAAGTTTACCCGGGTCTGGCGCGATCATCGTCGTGGCTGACACGCTGAAAACCAAAATGACCGCCACCACTGCGTGCAGTAGAAGCGATACGCAAATGCCTAATAATTTGTTTTGCTTTTCAGTCATTATAAAGAAAACATTACTTTTTTATCAATTGATCAATCACTCTAACCGCTGCCACGCCGTCTTTTGCAAAAGATGCTCCGATGGATGCAGCATAAGCCTCCGTGACCACTGCGCCGCCGACAAGGAAATCCGTTTGAATCCCTTGAGCCCGGGCCATCCCAATGATCTCTTTCATATTGACCATCGTCGTGGTCATCAGAGCAGAAAGACCAATCACATCCGGTTTCTCTTTTTGGGCCGCCTCAATAATTACCTCGTCTCGAACATCCTTGCCCAAATCGATAACACAATATCCGTAATTTCTCAAAAGCAGCGCGACAATATTTTTGCCGATGTCATGAATGTCGCCCCGGACGGTAGCAAGCAGTACCTTGCCCTTTTCGACAGTAGCCTCTTTTTTCAGATAAGGGTCCAGGTAGGCCAGAGCTTTTTTCATCGCTTCGGCCGCAGCCATCAATTGTGGCAGAAAATAAATCTTCTTTTCGTATAAATCTCCCACGCGCACAATAGCCGGAATCAGAATCTCATCAACCAACCGGTCGGCAGTCCGGCCTGTTTTGAGAACCGCTTCGATAAAGGACGCAATATGGTCCCGGTCCCCGTCTAAAATGGCCGCGGTAACTTTTTCCTCGGGCAAAACATTGGCGCCGGCGCTTTTGGGCAGTTCGGCCGCTGGCTGCTGGGAAAAATGATTAATAAAATGCAGGGCTGCCTTTTCTTTGGTAATGAGCGTATCTCCTGCTTTTTTCACATTCATGAATTCCACGCTTGCCGGATTGGCAATCGCCATCGTGAGACCGCAATACTGCGCCATGGCCAGAAATGCGGCGTTGAGCCAGGGACGCCCCGGCATGCCGAAAGACACATTGGATAGTCCAAGAATGGTTTTGCTCTTGAAAGTTTTCCGGCACCAGTTCACCGTGGCCAGAGTCTCTCTGGCGGCTTCGGCGTCGGAGGCAACCGCCATCACCAGACCGTCAACGACAAAGTCATCTTTGGTCAGACCAAACTTTTGCGCTTCCTGAAAAATCGCCTGAATAACTTCCCGGCGTTTTTTGGCTGTGTGCGGAATGTCGCCATCGGTTAACGGCAGCAGGATAAACATCGCACCGTATTTCGCGGCTAACGGCAAAAGTCTGGCCAGCTTTTCTTTTTCACCGGAAATGGAATTGATCAGCATCCTGCCCGGATAGATCCGGAGCGCTGCTTCAATGGTTTCTACTTTGGATGAATCGATCACCAGCGGCAACCGGGTCGAAGTGGATAAGAGTCCAATCACTTTTTTGATTGTTTGAACTTCATCAATGCCCGGTTGGCCGACGTTGACGTCCAGCAGAGAGGCGCCCTGGGCTTCCTGTTCTTGAGCCATCTGGCGGATGATGGACATTTTGCCTTCCATCAGCTCCTGCTGCAAGGCTTTTTTCCCCGTGGGATTAATCCTTTCTCCAACAACAAACAGAGGCTGATTCTCACTCAGATGTAAAAAACTCCGTGCTGAACTCAGCGCGGCAAGTGATGCACGGCGGGGTTTTAAAGGTTTTCTGCCACCGACTGCTTTGGCCAATGCGGCAATGTGATCCGGCGTCGTTCCACAGCAGCCGCCCAGCAGGGTTGCGCCTGCCGCCATAAGCTTGCGCGCATAAGAGGCAAATGTTTTTGCATCCATGTCGAAAATGGTTTTTAAACCTTCGAGTCGGGGCATACCTGCATTAGGTTTGGCTAAAAGCGGGACGGTCGCATATGGCTTCATCGCAGCGAGAAATTCCACCATTTGTTCGGGACCAGCGGAACAATTGCAGCCCACGACATCCGCACCCAAACTCTGCAAAGTAATGAGCGCAGACACGGGCGGAGTGCCGCCCAGCGTGTGACCGTCTTTTTCAAACGTCATGGACACCATGGTAAAGATATCCGAAAGCTCTTTCACCGCCAGTAAAGCTGCGCGTGTTTCCTGGATATCAATCATGGTTTCAATCACGATCAGATCACAGCCGCCGTCGATCAGGCCGCGGGCCTGTTCCTTGAATGTGTCCACTGCTTCTTCAAAAGCCAGCGGACCAAAGGGCTCGATAAATAAACCGGTGGGACCGATGTCTCCAGCGATCAGTGCTTTGTTCCCACAAGCCTGTTTGGCCAGGCGCGTCAGTTCCAGATTCACCGAATACACATCTTTTTTAACACCGTATTGTTTGAGCTTGAACCGATTCGCGCCGAAGGTACAGGTATAGACAACCAGGGCGCCGGCTTTTTGATAGGACCCATGAACACCCTGAATAACCGTTGGATTTTCCAGGCACCAGATTTCCGGGCAGATACCCGGAGGCATTCCTTTGCTCTGCAGCTCCGTCCCGATTGCCCCGTCCAGAATAATAACCTGTTTATCGAGAAGACTTTGAATTTTAATGCTTTTAGTCACAAAACGCTCCCAAACTGTTTTTCCGAAGTGCGATCTTATACCATCTTTGGAATCAGAAGTGGAATATTTTTTTAAACGGGACGACCACAAATTTATCTTAAAAATCAAGTTATTATCATTAAATTATACAATTTAGGGACACTGATCGGAAATAAACCTTCCTCTAGAATTGTGTGGCTTCCTCAGGTGGCTCGGGGTGTTTTAAGGGAGGATGTCCGTTTGACACGGGACCGTTTGACGGCAGCTATTTTTCTTTCCTTATCCTGTAATTCCTTCATTTTACCAAAAACGGGGTGACGGCGAGCAGCCAGGCGAACAAACAGACTGCCCATCTGCCCGTAAGAGATACCCGCAACCTCCGCAGCGCAGGCCATACTAGCGTCATGGCTGATGTCCGCGTTGGGATTGACGTCCAGTACATAAAAAATGTTATCCCGCAGGCGGATGTCCAGACGGGCGTAATCTCTGCATCCCAAAGCCCGATAAGCATCACAGCACACCTTTTCCATAGCCAGTTTCTCTTCACGGGTGAGTGGCGCGGGTAACAGTGTTTCGATTTTTTCATAGGAGTCGGAGCCGGGAATAAATTTGGAATCATACGTGCAAAGCCGGTCTTTGATATTGCCGAAAAAAGAGAAGTCCATTTCTGCAACGGGTAGCACGGTGAGCTTTTCGTTTCCCCAGACGGACACATGAAATTCGCGTCCGTCGATAAAGTCTTCGACTATGGCCGGTTGATTGTACGTTTCCAGAATAAAGGGAATTCGATTTTCCAGTTCCAGGGGATTGAGCACAACAGCGTCGCGGGTGATGCCTGCGGAACAATGTTCATTCATCGGCTTAACAATAGCCGGAAAACGATTCCATTCGCACGGACCTGTATGATGCACTATCCGCCAGACGGGCGTCGCTACCCCGGCCTGTTCGAGCAAAACTTTGACCCGATACTTATCCTGAGCCAAGGCCAGGGTGTCTGAATCGGCGCCGGTAAAGGTAAAACCGAGCATCTCGAGCCGTTTGGCCACAAGCCACTCGCTGTGTTCCAAGCCTGGCAGGCCTTCGCACCAGTTAAAAACAATATGTTCTGAAGGATCAAAAGAATGGAGATGGTTGGCGATATCATCATCGGAGACAGGAACGAAGACAATGGAGTAACCCACCTCGATCAAGGCGTGGCCGAGTTGAGTCGAAAGGTTGATGACCTCCTCTTTTTCTACCTGCGTCCAGTACGGATCAACATTATACAATAAGACAACCGGAATTTTTCCAGGCGCTACATCTACCGGCACTATGAACCTCCGAGTTTTAAAGTTTCATCCTTCCCGCTCCTGCTCATCGGGGAATGGTTTCGATCACCCCGAGCTGCACGATTTGACCCCATTTTATGAACACCCGTCGTGATCGGAATCCTGTTTTTCATATACATATTTTTTCAATAATTCCAAGGAGCGATTTTCGTATTCCTTCAAAATGGACCCTGATATAAATGATTCTCATCATTGTTCATTGCTCGCGAAAAAATCAGCCGGAGCAGCCCAGCGGACTGCGATCGGTTTGAGCGGCTTGTTAGCGATTTGCCAAGAACCCTTTATGAAACAATACGATGCCTTTTGGAACCTTTTCGGTAAACGGCAAGGCAAAGAAAACTGCTTGAGGAACACCCTCGCAAACCAGTTCTGGGAGATTCTTGAAACCTAACCGCTCATAGTAGTTCGGATGACCCACAAGAACGCAACCCTGACCGCCCAACTTTTTAAGTAAAGACAATCCTTCAGTGATAAGAGATTTCCCCATTCCTTTATTTTGATACTCCGGTAATATGGACACCGGACCGAGGCCGTACCAGCCTATTGCACCGTCAGATATTGTTACCGGCGAAAAAGCAATATGGCCGACTATCTTTCCATCAATCTCCGCGACCAGTGAAATAGTCAGCGCATTGGCCTCGCGTAATGCATTGATTATGAATTGCTCTGTCTGATTACTGATCGCAAGATTCTTGAAGGCAGCTATCGTGACTTCGCGTATTGCTGCGATATCTTCAATTGTTTCATTTCTTATAATCATTTTAGAATTCCATATTTTTTTACAACTAGCGAAAAGCTGATCAGGAGCAACCATCGGGGCCGCGATCGGCTCTAGCGCTGTTGGGCTGAAATTTCTTTTAGAGAACTCCCCTTTTGTCTCCATATTCCTTCTGCAGTCCCCCATCCTATCGGCAGACGAGACCCATTATCCCGAGAAAATCACTATCTCAACATCAGAGACAGAGGATACTGCTTCTGATTGTCTCCGACCCAAAAAGATGAGGTGACGACAACCTCTATTATTTTTTTATCTTTAAAAACGATTACGGCATAGGAGCGCAAAGGCCACATTCCTCTTTTCCATTTCACTTCAAACTCGTAGGCTTGTGTTTCATCCTTCAGCTTAATCTCTTTGCCATATAGTATTTTAACATTGGACGCCTTCCACGGACCCTCAAGAGCCTTTTTAAATAAAAGTGTCGCATCCTGATAAGTCATTCCAGCAGGAAGATCATGCACCGCAACTTCGAGAGTTGTTGCAGACCCGAGCCTGGGCTGCCGACAAAGAATAGCATTCGGATCCAGGGATTTTTGATCAACCCATTTGGGAACAGTCAAAGTGAAATCAGGTGATTTATGAACAAACAATTCTGTGTCCACGGCGCTTGCACCCGATGCCGGCATCACCAACAATGCCATAATAAAAACAGACAGTAGTACAGCACCTCCTAAAGTTGTTCTCATTGTCATTCCTCCTTATCATTTGCCCAACAAAACTTAGAAAAACTTTTTGTTGCGCGATTTGAGTTTCCGGGGGGCCCGGTAGAGCCCGCTAATATTTCTTCCCGGGTTTATTTTTCCGTTTGTTGAAGAAGAAGGATTCACGTGCTTTAGCGCCACCGGCGTAACGCTTCCCCGGATAGTCGCCGCGCCCGGCTCTTTCGGCGTAATCGATTCTCACGCGCCGCCGGGCATACTTTTCCTTGCCAAACCTGGCAATCAGAACTTCGGCAAACCCGGCTTCCACTTCAAAGTAGGAATTACACAGCTGCACATCCACATTAGCAATGTGCAGCTTGGCGATATTAGCCGTCTCCAGTAAATAAGCCTGGAGTTTTTTGGCGTTGAATTTTTCCATCTTCCCCAGATTAACAGAAAGGCGCGTCAGGCCTCCGGACTTGGATGCGCTGCGGGAAGGCATGGCCTTCATCTCTTTTTTCTGCGACACATTGATGTCCGTAGCGTCGCGGTAGTAACTGAGGAAGCGGTTGAACTCCGCCGAAACAAAACGCTCAATGATGTCTTCCTTGCTCAATGTTTTGAGTCGCTCATACGCGGCGGGCAGAAACCTGTCAATATCCGCGTGCTGAATTTCCGTAGCTTTAAGCTTTTCCACCAGATGCAGCAGTTGCTTTTCGCAGACTTCCACACCGTTGGGAATTTTGACCTGTTGAAATTTCTTGCCGATCTGCTTTTCGATCTGGCCTATTCGAAACACTTCCTTGATATTGACGATGACAATCGAAATACCCGATTTACCCGCCCGTCCGGTGCGGCCGCTGCGGTGGGTGTAGTATTCGATATCATCCGGCAAATTATAATTGATGATATGGGTCAGATCCACCACATCAATCCCGCGGGCGGCAACATCGGTGGCCACAAGCATCTGTAAATTTCGGGTGCGGAAACGTTTCATGACGGAGTCGCGTTGCGCCTGTGACAAATCACCATGCAGGGCGTCGGCGTTATAACCATCCTTGATGAGCCAATCAGCGACTTCCTGCGTTTCTGTGCGCGTGCGACAGAAAATGATCGCGTAAATGTCGGGGTAAAAATCGGCAATCCTCT
>CAZOPH010000014.1:0-26668 GCA_964581635.1 uncultured Smithella sp. | reverse complement strand
ACCGGCTGCATGTATTTGGTGTTGTCGTTGTGGAACTTTCCATTACGGATTTTGAGTTTTCCCAGGAATTCAACAAAGCTATCGAATCGAAGCAGACTGCGGAGCAGAATGCGTTGCGCGCCAAACGCGATCTTGAAAGAATTAAGGTCGAGGCTGAACAGAAAATAGCGTCCGCCAGAGCAGAGGCCGAAGCCCTGCGTTTGCAGCGGCAAGTTATTTCGCCGGAACTCATTCAGCTTCGTCAAATTGAAGCGCAGATCAAAGCCATCGAAAAGTGGGACGGCAAGATGCCTAATGTTACAGGTAGCGCAGTGCCTTTCATTCAGGTTGAAAAGCAAAAGTAGGCCCGGCGTGGCCAAAAAGTAATGGGCCGGTGATTCCGGAATTTCTCGGGAGAACCCTTAGAACTTTAAAGTTGTTGCGGATGCGAACGACATGTTTTCTGCAATCAAAAGATATTCATCATGTTTAAAATATGCTAAAAGATAAAATAACTTATTCATGAATTCAACGGAGCAAACGGCTTGAAAAAGAAAATAATCATTCTGGTGTTTGTGGCGCTTTTGATAGGTGTTGGATTGCTGGTTTACATCGGCCAGAAAAATAATCGTGAAAAAGGACTTTTTTATTCTGGCATAATAGAAGCGACACAAGCGAATTTGTCCTTCCAGGTTCCCGGGCGTGTCGCTCAGGTCAATGTTCAGGAAGGGCAGTCTGTTGCTAAAGACCAGATTATTGCCGAACTGGATCGCGCTGAATTTGAATCTCGCTACGCTCAGGCCAAAGCAAATCTTGATCGAGCGCAAAAAACAAAACAGCAACTGGAAACAGCACTGGACATCAGCCGGAAAACGCTGCCCTCGGAAGTGGCCAGAGCAGCGGCAAATGTTAAAAGTGTTAAGGATACATTAAAAGATGCGGAAAAGAACTACAAACGCTTTGAAGATCTATTCCGTAATGGCGTGATCACAGAAAAGGAACGCGACACCATGAAACTAAATTATGACGTGGCTAAATCGCGTCTGGCCGAAAGTGAATCTGTCCTGAAACTGGCGCAGGGCAATTTAACCAGAATAGATGCCGCCAAACAAGAAATTGAAGTCGCCACTGCACAAATTAATTCGATTAACGCATCATTAAATCAAGCATCCATTCAATTGGCCTACACACAATTAAAATCGCCCATAGATGGTATAATAACCAGCCGCAATATTGAACCAGGTGAAGCTGTAAATTCCGGCAGAGAAGTCCTAACTGTTTCCGACCTATCCCGCGTTGATTTAAAAATATTTGTCGATGAAACGGAGATCGGCAAAGTCAAGCCCGGCCAGAAGGTAGATGTAAAAGTGGATACTTTCCCCGGTAAAACTTACACCGGAACAGTTTCTTTTATCTCTCCGGAAGGCGAATTTACTCCGAAAATCATTCAGACGAAAAAGGAAAGAGTGAAACTGGTATATCTGGTTAAAGTATCCATGGCTAATCCCAACCTTGAACTCAAGTCGGGAATGCCGGCGGATGCTTGGTTGCGGTAGGGGACTTCCGGATGATAGTGTCCGCAGAAAATTCCTCGACCATGTTGGAAGTCAAAAACGTTACCCTGCGCTTTAATCTTGTTGAGGCGGTCAGAAACGTTTCTTTTCAGGTGAATAGCGGAAATATTTTCGGTTTAGTCGGTTCTGACGGTGCCGGCAAATCAACGCTCCTGCGGCTGATTGCCACCATGATCAAACCCACGCAAGGCGAAATTTTTGTGGGCGGCCTTAATGTTGTAACCCAGAGGCAAAAAATCAAAAATATTATCGGTTATATGCCGCAGCGGTTCGGCCTTTATCAGGATCTGACTGTGGAAGAGAATATAAATTTCTTCATGGATATTTTTGATATCCCGCGCAAGGAAAGAAAACAACGCAAGGAGAAATATCTGGGATTTTCCAATCTTCAACCTTTTGTGAATAGGCTGGCTGGAAACCTTTCCGGAGGGATGAAGCAAAAACTTGGACTGGCCTGTGTGCTTGTACACGAACCGCAACTGCTCATTCTGGACGAGCCAACCAACGGTGTTGACCCGGTATCCCGACATGAATTCTGGGAAATACTGGGCAGTATGAAAGAAGAAGGCATGACTATTCTCGTTTCGACCGCTTATCTGGATGAGGGCGAGCGCTGCGATAGTCTCGGTTTGATGCATAATTCTATACTTATGGACACAGCAGCCCCTGCTGTTATTCGCGGCAGGTTTAAAACTCTGGAAGAAGCAATTATTAAACGCATTAAAGAAGTGGATAAGGATCTGGCCCATGACTCATTCCAGCTCTGATTCCATTTCCGTGACGAATCTGGAAAAAAAATTCGGCGATTTTGTCGCGGTCAATAAAATAACCTTTTCGGTAAAGAAGGGCGAGATATTCGGATTTCTCGGCGCCAACGGCTCCGGCAAGTCCACTACAATTCGCATGCTTTGCGGTATAATCACTCCTACGTCCGGTGGCGGAGTCGTTGCCGGACACGATATTATGACGGATGCGGAAGAAATCAAGCATTCCATCGGCTATATGTCGCAGAAATTTTCTCTTTATGAAGATTTAACGCCCTTTGAAAATTTGCGCTTTTATCTGGGTGTATATAATGTTCTGGAAGCACAATGGCCGGAGCGCATTAATTGGGTTTTGGATATGACGCGCCTGCAGGATGTTCGCAACCGTAAAACGAAGGAATTACCGTCAGGCTGGCGCCAGCGACTCGCACTGGGCTGTTCGCTTTTGCATAAACCTGATATCCTCTTCCTTGACGAACCTACCTCCGGCGTTGATCCCGTTAACAGACAGCATTTCTGGAATTTCATCAACCAGCTCGCTAAAGGCGGAATGACGATATTTGTGACAACTCATTATATGGATGAAGCACGTTTTTGTGAAAAGATTGTTATGATCAATAACGGTAATATTGTGGCGTCGGGCAGCCCCGCGGAAATTATCGCCGGCACCTGCCCGGCAAAGCCGGACGCCGATTTGAATGATGCTTTCATAACTTTAATGAAGAGGGATGAGACTTGAGATTTATAAGACTCCAAGCCATTGTCCGCAAAGAATTTTATCATTTGATAAGAGATTACCGCAGCCTTTATCTGGCTTTTGCGATTCCGTTGATCCTTATCATTCTTTTCGGTTACGCGTTGAGTCTTGATGTGGATAATGTGGAAACAGCATTTGTTGATTATGATAGATCTGAACTCAGCCGCGATTTTATCCGCAAGTTGGACGCCTCTTCTTATTTCCACATTGCCGCTTTGCTTCCGCGAACAAAAGACGCAATTGGTTATATCGATCATGACCGGGCAAAAGCAATAATTGTCATTCCGCCCAATTTCATGAAAAGTATCCATGCCGATAGGGCCACTCAACTGCAAATTATTATTGACGGTAGCGACCCGACATTCGGGAACATTATCCGAGGTTACTTTACCGCCTTTACCGAGCAATACAATCAAAAGCTGTTGCTTAGTTTTATTAACCGGCAGGGACAGGAACAAATAAAACCTCCCGTGGATGGACGAATCCGTATCTGGTTTAACGAGGACATGGAAAGCCGAAATTTTATTCTTCCGGGTATCATCGCTGTTATCATAATGATCGTCGGCGCGTTGTTGACTTCTCTGGTCATAGCCCGTGAGTATGAAAACGGAACGATGGAAACGATCAAATCCATGCCGGTGCAAGCGGGGGAATTTCTTCTGGGCAAAGCTATTCCCTATTTTTTTATCGGACTGACGAATGTGTTCATAGCGATCCTCCTGGGCCAGTTACTGTTCGGCATAGTTATGAAAGGAAATTTCTGGCTGATGCTTGCGTCCACTTCACTTTATTTAAGCGTTGCTTTATCTCTGGGATTGCTGATTTCAAGCGTGACCAAATCGCAACTACTGGCAAACCAGATAGCCATTTTAACAACTTATCTGCCGTCACTGCTTCTTTCCAACTTTGTATTTCCGGTAATCAATATGCCGACGTTTTTGCAATTACTTACCTTACTCGTCCCGGCAACTTATTTTATAGATATTTTATCGGGAATTTATTTGCGGAATATGGGATTTGCCTATTTATGGCCCAGTATGCTGGTTCTGGCTTTTATGTTTACAGTACTGACAGCTCTTAACTTTATATTATTAAAAAAGGAAGGCCTGTGAGCTGGCTTCGAATCAGAGAATTGGTGAGAAAGGAATTCATTCAGCTGTTCAGCGACAGACGAAATCGCGCGATGATGTTGGTTTTTCCTTTTATTCAAATGTTCATTTTCGGGTATGTCGTAAATTACGATATTACCCATATTCGTTTGGCGATGCTGGACTATTCCAAAACTCACGAGAGCCGTAAACTTGCCGATAGCTTTACCGGCAGCAGAATTTTTCATATCACAAATAACGTGACCGATGAACGTCATATGGCCGAATTGCTGCTGCGGGGAAAAGTTGATATGGGTATTAAGATTAACCATGATTTCGCGTCCATCATCAGGAAAGGACAAACAGCTCCCATCCAGATTCTTGTTGACGGTTCCATGAGTAACATGGCTTCCGTGAGGGTGGCATATACTGTATCGGTTTTGGATAAGTTCAACCGCGAAGAGCTGCGCGAACTTTATCCAATGAATATGAACTATGGCAAAGTAGATGCGCGCATCAGAACATGGTATAATCCCAACCTCAACAGCCAATACTTTTTTGTTCCCGGAATTGTTGCTGTCCTGGTAATGATTACTTCGTTCATTCTGACCTCTATAGCCATCATCAGGGAAAAAGAAGACGGCACAATGGAACAATTAATTGTCACTCCATTAAAATCATATGAATTCATCATCGGCAAAACGATTCCCTACATTATTCTTTCTCTGGGACAGATGGGAGCTGTCATTCTTCTTGCCATTTACTGGTTTGAGATACCTCTGGCGGGAAGTATCCTCCTCCTGTTTTTTGCCACTTGTTTATTTTTGCTCAGCACGCTAGGAATTGGACTCTTTATATCGACAATATCCGCAACGAAACAGCAAGCCATGATGACTTCTTTCTTTTTCATTTTGCCGTTTTTTATGCTCAGTGGTTTCGTTTTCCCCATCGCCAATATGCCTGAGGTTGTACAATGGCTAACTTATATTAACCCACTGAGATTCTTTTTGGTCATTCTCCGGGGAATTTTTCTCAAGGGAGTTGGTCTTTATGTGCTCTGGCCTCAATATCTCGCCTTGGCTATTTTGGGAATGATAGTCTTTTCCGGTGCAATCAACCGCTTCAAAAAACGGCTGGATTAGTGTAAAGATAAGTTCAAGGCTAACTCCCTGGCGGGGGCGAGAGACTCAAAGTTAAAGGCTGAAGGGTTTTAAGTGTATGCTCAAGGTTGTTGAAGAAGAAAAACTGATTGCTAAATATGTCCGGCAGTTTGCCAAGAGTTTCAAGCCCTTTATGGATGAAAAGATTAAAGTGAAACTGGGGCATCAGGGCGCTAGTTTTGGAGCGAAGGTTTCCTGGTCGAAGAAGTTGGGGATCTGGATATTTTCTCAAGCGACACAAGACGTTCGCTATTGGAACGTTTTCGGCATCGGTAAACCGCCAGCCGGCAGTCATCTACCCATCACAGCCGAAATCAATTTCCCCTGGCAGGGAATCGACCGCAAAACCGGCGCGGCTTTTGCACAAGATGAGTGTAACCATATCTATGCGATTCACCGTGGGAAAATCGGCGGCGGGAAAAAGGGGATCGGCAAATCTTTGTTTGAAGAGAATTATCGCGGCCTCTGGGCTTGGATGGAAGATGGCGGATCACTTACGCAGGTCGCGGTAATCGGCGCGCTCCACAGCAGTCGTTTTGCCCTGCAAGCTGCTCAGTTTGTCAGAAAAATTGAAAAGCTGAAATCAAAAGCCTCTTTATCTTCCCAAACATTGCTCAATTTTTCAGAAGTATCGTTTTATGAGGAGCTTGTCGGGAGTCCGCCGGCTCCGCATCTTGATGATAATGACGTCTATGCCTGCGATCATGACTTGATTGTCAGTCATCTGGCGGCGCTTTTGCAGCGCTGGAAATTTAAAGTCGGCAATGGTAAGAGTTCCGAGTTATTCCTGATAAGCCCTGCCTCAGATCGAATATCCCATGTTTTAGCTGTTTCAACCGATAGCGATGAAAAAAGTGTGCTGTCTGTGGCGGCAAAATTGCTTTTGCTGCAATCCGCCGAGGCAAATCATCCGTCCGCCATTTTATTAATGCCGGAAGATAAAATGAACAGATATGTTGAACAAATGGAACGCATACACATTGAGGTGCTCGGTTACCGGCTGGAAGGTGAACGGATAATTTTCCCTGATTTGGGCAAAATCAGACTTGACCAAAATACACAATTGTAAAAATATAACAGACAGAAGTCAGGGCTGATTATTCAGGGGAGGTAAGAGAGACTTATGGACGAAATGCTTGACATGGGCCGACAGGTTCTGGCGGCTCAACCATTCAGCGTGCTGATTGGAGCGGAGCTGGTGGGTTTTGCCGTGGGCAGAGCCGAATTGAAAGTGCCTATCAAACATGACCTTAAACAGCAGCATGGTTTCCTGCATGGTGGTGTCGTCAGTTACGCTGCGGACAACGCCCTGACCTATGTGGGCGGCAGCGTGCTGGGGCCGGCCGTGGTGACGTCGGAATTCAAAATCAACTATGTGAGGCCGGCAATGGGTGATTACATTGTCGCGCGTGCGACGGCGATTTATGTCGGAAAAACGCAGGCCGTCTGCCGCTGCGATGTTTTCGCGGTCAAAGACGCAAAAGAGAGTCTGTGCGCAACTGCCCAAGGGACCATTACCAAAATTGGACAGTCCAAATAGCCTGAGCCCAATAGAGACCACCCTTATCGGTGATATTGAATATTTCCGTCAGGATTGTATCGCCATTCATCGACCGTGCTTTATGGAAATCAAAAAGGACCGCCAATCAGCAATGCATCTGGTTTAGTGGCCAGAACTACTTTGAGCGGGGCCGAGAAATCCGCAAACAAGGTTTCGGCTGGTCTTAGACTGGCCGCTACTCATCTTGCTTATAATAACCCGCCCACTTTTCATCGATTTGATTTTGAATGTCAGCGATCAGTTCATCAGTCAGAATCTTGAAGCGGGACTGCGCTCGGAAGTATTCGCGCACCGGCACCAACTTACGTTTCTCCACCAGCTTTTCGGAAGCTGCCGTTAATTTGAATTCACCGTTGACGATTTCGTAAAGATCATAATATCCGGTTTCGACGGCAAGCCTACCAATCTTGATTCCGTAGCGCGGGTCATATCCCCAGCCTGGCGGGCAGGGAATGTGAATATGGAAGTATTTGGTGCCCGGCATGTCCTTGCACTTGATTATTTTATCATGAAGATCCAGTGGATAGGCAGCGGAACAAGCCGCAACATAACTTAAGTTGTGCGCCGCCATGATGGCCGGAACGTCCTTCTTTTGCTGCAGCTTTCCCTTAAAGGGTGTGTTGGCCGTGATCGCACCGATCGGGGTTGTGCCTGAGCGCTGAACACCGGTGTTCATGTAGCCTTCGTTGTCGTAACAGAAATAGATGAAGTTGTCGCCGCGTTCCGCAGCGCCCGATAAGGCCTGCAGGCCGATGTCGCTGGTTCCGCCATCGCCTGCCCAGGCGGCCACGGTGGTGTGTTGATTTCCTTGAGTTTTGAGAGTGGCCAGAATTCCCGTGGCGGCGGCGGCTGTTGAGGCAAACGTCACGTTCAGGCATGGGAGTTTGGTTGAGGCAACCGGGAAAAGCCCCTGCAATACGGTCAGACAACTGGGGGGGACAATCAGCATGGTGTCTTTGCCCAGAGCCTTGAGACCTATCCTGTAGGCGATAGCCAGTCCGCATCCGGTGCACGCCCTTGTTCCCGGATGGACAAATTCTTCCGTTGGTAAACTTAAAATTGTAGTCTTGGCTTGCATTGAATTCTCCTATAGCTTAAGCCCTATCCAAACCGGCTCCTTAGCAATCCTGTTCCGGATCGCGGCCCGGAAGTTTTGTGTCAAATCGTCTGTCCGGATTTCGCGGCCACCGATGCCGGCTATAAAATTCTGAACCAGCGGCAAATGGCCTGTGCCGGCTAAGTGTTCATAAAGCGCTGATTTTAAATCCGAGACCAGCGCGCCTTCATAACCGTAACTGAGTGCTTTTTCAAAAACGATAACGCCTTTTTTCCCTTTAAGAGCCTTGGCTATCGCTGCATCTGGGAATGGCCTGTAAAAGCGAACGCCCATCACGCCCACGTTGATACCTTCTTTTCTTAAGGCATCAACGGATACGCGCAATTGGTAAGTGATTGATCCGAGGCCGACAGCGACATAGTCCGCGTCGTCACAACGATAGGGTTCGAGGTATGGATCACCGCCCCGGCCGAATATTTCGGCAAATCTTTTTTCCGCATCCGCCGCGACAGCAGGCGTTTTTCGCAGATCTTCATGAAGGAGATAGCGAATCTCCATATATCCATGGGCTAGTTTGCCGTTCACATCCATTCGCACGTCGGGAAGGGTTACCGTATTCAGATTGGCCGGCTCTTCAGGATCCAAGGCATAGTCCGGTTGAAAAGGCGGCAGAAACGTATCGACCAGTTCTTGATCCGGCACATCAAATGGCATGTATGTGTGAGAAAGGATATATCCGTCATAGCAAACCATAATCGGGATGCTCACCTTTTCCGCCAGCCAGTAAGCCTTGATTACCGAATCAATAATCTGCTGGTGGTCGGCACAATACATCTGTATCCAGCCGGTATCGCGCTGTGAAATCGAGTCCTGCTGGTCATTCCAGACATTCCAGGGGGCGCTTATCGCCCGATTGACAACGCACATTACAATGGGAAGTCGTGCACCGGCCGCCCATTGGACCTGTTCATGCATGTAGAGAAGTCCATTGGAGCTTGTCGCTGTAAAAGTTCTGGCCCCGGTTGATGATGCGGCAATACAGACAGCCAGGGCGGAATGTTCGCTTTCCACATGAATATACTCAGCCTTCATCTCACCTGTTTCCACATACTCGGAAAGTCTTTCTGTAACGGGGGTCTGCGGTGTGATGGGATAGGCGGCGATGACGGCGGCGCGACAAAGTTTTACGCCCAGCGCGGCGGCAACATTTCCATTTTCAATAATATGCATGGCGACTACTCCTTGTCCTTTTCTTCATCCGAGAACTTTGCTTCGTCCACCATCGTGATGGCCTTGGTGGGGCATTCTTCAGCGCAGATGCCGCAGCCCTTGCAGTATTCCAAGTCGATCTTCGGCGGTATTGTCCGCGAAATCACAATATCCGGACAGAACAGCCAGCAGATAAAGCAGGCTTCTTTATTTCTCTTGCAAGGGATGCACAGACTTTGATCGATCACCGGACGTTCTACTCGCCATGAACCGGTTCTACCGCCGTCTCCCGGCCCATGTTCACTGTGCGATGTTTTTCTCCTGTAATTTCTGGTACCCATTTTCAACCTCCCGTCACAGTTCTTTCATAGGCAATCCTGGCGGCCATTGAGTTCTTTTCCGGCTTTCTTGTGCGAAATTCCTCTTCAATGCCTTTGATCAGGATATCAATGCCCAAGAGGCTAGTCGCTTTTTCCAGCGATCCGATGATTCCGGTATTGACCATGCCGTGTGGAAGGCCTGCTTCAACGGAGATGGCTGTAATGTCTGCGGTGGCCAGCTGATAATCTTTAAAAGAGTAGGACTCAAAAGCCATGGGTGTATTCAAGATGATGATCCCACCTGGTTTGAGGCCGTGTGTTACGTCCGCTTCTTTGAGCAGTAGGTGGTCGAGAACAACCACGATATCAGGGGTTTCGATGGACGATAGATCATATATCTTTTCTCTGGATATCTTCAAGGAGGTCATAACCGGCGCACCCCGGCGTTCCGTTCCAAATGTTGGCGCCATGACAACCCCCGCATAACCGGAGGTGAAGGCTGCCTCGGCCACAATCTTGGCCGCTGTGATGGCGCCCTGGCCGCCGCGTCCGTGCCAGCGGATTTCAATAAATTCCTTGTTCATAAATAACTCCTAGGTTGCTAGGCTGTTGGCCGAAGACAAGACTGCTTTTACCCTGAACCTTTATCCTTTTCACGCTTTTTTTCTATTTTTTATTACTATAAAAATCAAAACAATCAACAACACGATAGTGCCAAAAACAGCCAGTAAGATAAGCGTTGGTGTTGTTCCTCTGGAAACAAGATTTCCGGGATTTAAGCTGGGTTTTTCCACAATACGCCCGAGTTTTCCTTTGTATTTTTCGGGGATATCGGGAAGGCCGTTGCCATTGGTATCCGGGAAAGACCGTACGTACTTAATGACGCCCTGCCATTCTTTGAGCTCCTGAATGCCCGGCTGAACCTTGTCTCCGTCAATCAGAGCCGCTGACAGCTTTTCGATGGGCGCGCCGTTTTTATCTTTGGGTACAATGTCCAACATGGAATAGGTGAAACGACCCACCAGTTTTAAAAAGGTAGCATTGTAAATATTAGCGGCTACCCGGTATAGTTGTTTATTGGATGCACTATAATCAAGCGGCCGGTATCCGTCTTCTTCGCTGCCCATCTCAATGTCGGTCACGCGGTCAAAAATCATCCGGCGGGGATTGTACGTAAAACGCAGACCGGAGATTTGCAGAAAATAATCATCACCTTTGAGCGGCCTGACACTGGTTAGGATTTCCAGCGTCCTTTTCAATTCATGCCCATGTAAATAAAAGGAGATGAGCGGATAGGCCATGGTGTCGTCCGCGCCGATGCCCAGTGGAATGGTGCGAAATAAATCGCCCACAGTGACCTTTCCGGTTTGGCCGGCAATCAAATCATCGCGAATGACGCCGTTGGATTCGACGGCAACCATCACACGGCTTGATGGATCGCTTTGAGCGGAATCGACCTCATTGACATACCAGCGGATGGAATCAGCAATCATATTACCCAGTGGTGATTCCTCCGGGGCATTGGTTAAATCCCACTTGGTTTCGGCGATTACCTGATCATAGGACAAATTGTCGGGGCTGAGCAATTGCGAGTTGATGGTTTGCTTGAAGGAATCAATCATCTTCTGGATGGGTTCGTCGATCTTGATCGCGCTGTTGACAGATACGGTGGCATAATTTTTCAACGTTACTTTGCCTTTGTCGTAGGCGATATCCAGAACGCCCACCTGCTTTCCATAGTACCAGTCCTGAACAATGATCGTGCCGGCCACTTGGATAGGTTTATCGAGTTTGGTGTGCGTGTGCCCGCTAATAATGACGTCGATACCTTTGACTTTTTTCGCCAACAGTTGATCTTCTGATTTGTCGGGATTATCATGGAGGCCACTGTGCGATAGGCAAACAACTATATCCACTTTTTCTTTATTCCTCAGAAGATTGACCATGTCCTGTGCCGTCTCGATGGGGTCGCGAAAGGTCAGGGGTTTGGCAAAGGGAGATACTTCGATGGCAACCTTTCCCAGAAGTCCGAAAATGCCGATTTTGAGACCGCTGCGTTCCAGAACAATATAATTTTTCACTCCGGTTTCTGAAAAAGTATCCTGCAGTGAAGCTAGCACCGGATTCTTGCGATCAAATATGGCGCCGGCAAAAACGATCTGCGGTAGGCCGCCTTTGGCTTTGGCTGTTCTTAAGATGGAGGCCAGTCCCGCCGGCTTGAGATCAAATTCGTGGTTTCCCAGCGTGACAGCATCGTAGCCCATTGCGGAAAGAAGCCGCAGTTCAAATGCTTCTTCGCGGATCAGCATGTGATAAAGAGACCCCATCGTGTAATCACCGGCATCAAAAGTCAGTACGGGGTTTGCTCTTTCTTTTTTTGTATTTTTAATGACCGTCGCTATGCGTGCCCAGCCACCGAGGGTTTTATCGGTATGGACAGGAAAGGATTGATAGTCGATTTCCGGCGAAAATCCCTGAAAATGTGAGTGCATATCGTTCGTATGCACGATCGTAATCAGTTTTTCGGCAGCCAACAAATTGGTTGAAAAAAACAATGCAGTCAGAACTATTCCTATACGAAAAAACTTCATGATCTTTCTTGAAGTCTTACTATTCATTCCTCTCCTCATATTCCACCTCTTCCCTAACACAAAATGCACGCCCTGAAAAGTTTGTATTAGGCAGCGCTGCCTCAATTTTTTCTAGAAGCCCGAAAAGAGATGTTTTGTCCAGCGCAGAGACGGCCACGGCATCGAAACGCCGGCTCAAGGTTGCCAGCAGTTCTTTGTCTTCAAAGCGATCCGCTTTGTTAAAAACACGAATACTTGGTTTATTGGAGATTTCCAATTCTTCAAGGATGGTTTCAACGGCCGTAATCTGTTCTTCAAACTGATCGTTGCTGACGTCAATGATATGTAAAAGCAAATCCGCTTCTTGAAGCTCATCGAGCGTTGCGCGGAAAGCACTGAATAATTCGTGAGGCAGGTTGCGGATAAAGCCCACCGTATCCGTGATGACGGCTTGGGTGTCACGGGGGAATCGCAATCTCGCGCTTTTGGTATCCAGTGTGGCGAAGAGTTTATCCTCCACCAGAACGGCGCTTTGCGTCAGGGTATTGAGCAGCGTCGATTTGCCCGCGTTCGTATAGCCGACAATAGAAACAACCGGTAGGCCTGATTTCTCGCGCCGTCCGCGTCTTTGGCCGCGCGATTTGGTTATGGTTTTTAAATCCTTTTCCAGTCGATGGATGCGTTCACGAATCCGGCGGCGGTCGATTTCCAGTTTCGTTTCACCGGGTCCGACGCCACCGATGCCGCCGGCCAGTCTGGAGAGCGAGGTATCTTTGTGCATCAGGCGCGGCAGCAAATATTTGAGCTGGGCCAGTTCCACCTGAATCTTTCCTTCGCGACTGTGGGCGCGATGGGCGAAAATATCCAGGATCACTTGCGTGCGGTCGATGATTTTCAGTCCGGTGAAATCACTGATGGACCGCACCTGTGCAGGGGTCAGTTCATGATCAAAGATCAGCAGGTTCGCACCGATTTGCGTTGCCCGTAAATCAATGGCTGAAAGCCTGCCCCGTCCGACCAGATATTTCGGATCAATTTGTGGACGGTATTGAATCTGCGCGTCAAAAACTTCCACACCGCAAGCCTCAGTCAGTTGCCTAAGCTCTTCAAGGGAGGCCTCCGCGCCGGCGAGTGGATTTTTTTCCACCCTTACAAGAATGGCTTTTTCCGCCGCGTCGATTTTACGTGTCTTTTGCTGTCTGGCGAACTCATCTTCCAATGCAGCTATGAAAGACAAAAAATTCAGATCCAGCCGGTGCGGTTCCTGCGGTTCATGGATCAGCCAGTAATCGCCTTGTGGATTTTCCGGGATCAGATGCGCCCAGTGCAGTTTTCCCGGGGAGCCGTCTTCGCGAACCTGGAGTGCGCCGATCATATCCAGGCGCAGATGAGATAAGTCTGTCAGATCTTCGGGAGAAAGTTCCTCGCCGGCCAGATGAGTATGAATCAGCCTCAAGCCTTTAAATCGTGTGGATGCCGTGCGGAAAGCGTCAAGGTCTGGAATAAAAATACCTTTATGGTCCCCGAGGATGATCATGCTGATCTCACCCTTGCGATTGATAAGCAAGCCGAGTTGGCGGTTAAGCGTGCTGGAAAGAAAGGATATTTCCCGTGACAGGTCGTTGCTAATTATGTTTTCCGGCGGGATACCCCGCCGGTAGAGACGTTCCAATGATTTAATTTGTTGGGCGCCAAGTCCCGATGTATTGCCGGATATCTTATTGATAGCGCGAGTTTCCTATTTTCTTTAATTCTTATAAATAAAGTATCATATTTTGCCCGGATTAGTCAAAAGGCAAAACTCCATTTAGTCGTCATGTGAAGGGGTTAGATTGAATCCCGAAAATTAGGATTTAGGGACTAATCGTTATGCATCAAAGTTACAGCCATATGATATACGGAGGCGAAGACCTCACTCGATTGAATCAGGCCGGTCAGGGGGAGCATTTCTGTCACAGTAGCGTAAAGTTTCTGATCGTAGAAGATGCTCCCCAAATCCGTCGACTGGATCATAAGGTATTTTTCGGCAACCCTCTGGATCACCCGTCCAGCGCCTCTATCCTGGTTGGCACGCACCATGTTTGTGATAACGAAAGGCTGGATACTTTGGATTTCTTTCTGCAGTGTTTTCATGGCCTCTGTCCCATTCAGGTCCTCAACAATTTGCAGGAGCTCGTTAACAGTGCGCAACTTGAGTTCATTGTTAGTATCCATGGCTGTTTTAATGAGACTCTGAAGAGATGGATCCTGGCTGACCAGTTGGCTCAGTCGCCGATAAACGGTGTTTCGAATGAAGGCATAGGCATTCTGAATGGATACCGGTTGTGGAATTAAAACCACAACTTTTTTATCGGCAACCAGAAAAAAATCCAGCACATTGTACGAGGTCCCTGCGCCCAGATCGACAATGACATAATCGGCTTCCAGCCTGGTAAGGTTTTGGATGAGCTTTGCCTTTTGCGCAAGATGGATGTTGGCTAGGGAAAGAATGTCGCTGGCACCGCTGATGAGGCGCAGATTCTCCAGCTCCGTATCAAGGCAAATCTCCGTGAGCGAGTTGTATCGCCTCGTTACAAAATCGTTCAGCGTTCTCGGTGGATTCTTGATTCCCATGAAGGTATGGAGGTTTGCCCCCCCCAGATCAGCATCCACAAGGATGGTTTTTTTGCCCTTTCGGGCAAACCAGAATGCCAGGAGCAGACTGACAGTGCTCTTACCAACCCCGCCCTTTCCACCGCCGACAGCCACAATCTTTGGATGATCTGCCACCATTCACTCCCGTGCGTCTAAGTAGTATGTTATAAACATAAGATACCCCCATCAGTTCTTCGGTTGGGATTCCCACAGGTAGGAAATGAAATCCTGTGCTTCCTCAACCAAATAACAATTCTTCTTCAAAAAAGTGAGATCGGCATGCGTCAAATTCTTGAACTGGATGCCAGCGGTCACCATCGTTTTCCCTTCACGTAAAGCCTCCCGGCACCAAACGATGGTGCCGAAAAGGTTCAGCCCCACCTCTACTTTAGAGGCATTAACCAGGACATTGACCGTTTTACCGATAAGCAACGCAGGCGGTCCGGTTAAATATTTTCCCCCCAGGCTGATGCAGGCGCCGCCAAGTGAAATGTCCTCGATGTTGCCCTTCAGGACAAGCTGGCTCCCATTCGGTTCGTTGTTTAATATCTTTACATAAGCTTGTGTCTGCAGTTGCAAGCGAACGGTCTCACGAAACTTCCTTACCCCCCCTTGCTCAGTGAAGAGACGGTGGGCCTTTGTCAACCTCATCAGTAGGATCCTCATAGTGGGGTATCCTTCACAAAGATCCATTAGTTGCAATCTGTTAATCATCAGCAGTTCACAGGCGCCGACGGTTTCAAACCGTGACGAAGAAACCTGTTGTTCTTCAAAGGGATAAACATCTCCGAAATAATTGGCCTCCATACTTTGTGACGCATATTCTCTGAGAATTGGCCCCTTTTCACCTGCTTGCAGGAAGTTCTTTTCGGCCACCGTTCCTGAGACAATAAAACAGAGAACGTCTTCCTCTCCCCCTGAATTTTCGATCACGACACCTGCCGGCATGTGCACGGGATCTAGCCGGGACATGACAGCAACCAGTTCGGTATAAGTCATGTGGCAGAAAAAATTATCCAGTGGTTTTTCAGAGCGTACTTCCCGAATGGCATCATACAGAGAGCGGCATTCGCGGCGGGACGGTTTAGCAACTTTCCATTCCATTACTTTGGAGGCAATGGCGTCAAGTACCATCCCCTCCGCTCCAAAAAGTTCAGCCGCCTTCCGGTAATATTGGGAAGCCTGTGCAAAGGACTCTTTTCCCACCAGAAAATCAGCGTAAGCTTTTATAAGAAGGTGATCACTCGGGACCTTTTCCAGTAAGGCTTCAAACGCTTCAGCGGAATCAAGAGTCAGAGACCCCTCCAGAACGCGCTTCCCATAATCCTGATTTTCGAATGCCTCATCCATTGGTATGCCTCTTTATTTCTTTTCCCTAACATTTACCAGCCTGACAACTTCGCTGATCCGTTGATTCATCACCTCTGTTTTTTTGTGAAAAAGACGGAGGACCTCATACAGAGAGCGCGTCTTCTTGTCGAGGTCTAACAGCATCGTGGACATGAGGGTCATTTTTTCCTTCATGGCGGTAATCTGTTTCTGCAATTCTTCCGGCTTCTCCTGGGTCGAAGTGAGGGAGCGGTCCGCTTGGAAAGCATCGATGAGATTCTCCAGATCCTTCCTTTCTTCGTCCGCCAAACCGACATTCCAGTTTATCTCGGGCTCATTTCCCATATTTATCCAGTTCATCCCTAATTTTCGAGTCCAAGGCATAGATACTGTCCTGATCCAGCCGATCCTCAACTCCCTGATCGGCACGCTCAGGGGTTACCCCATTTTTCGACAAAAAGGTGTGTCGCCTTTTTTTCAAAAAGGTTAAATAAATAAATAATGCGATTATGATAGCGACGAGGAAAAGACCGATTAGCTTAACGAATATAGAGGTTCGCCATTGGCTGGCTTCCACAGCTGGTGTCATGGCCGGTCTTTCAATTTCTTTGCCGGGAGTGAAAGTTTTCGGCGGTTTCACGGTTGCCGGTTCGGAGCGGGCCTGCGGAACGTTTTCAGGAACAGCCAGGGTGGGAACTGCTTCCGGTACTTTTCCAGGAATTGGCTTAGCCGTCAAGGATGCAGCGGTTGCAGCTGTCCAGTAGATATCTAACACAAGACGATCCGGCGTAAACAAATAGAAAGATTTAAGGTTGAAAGACGATGATGCTAGTCCAATGTTGGCTCTCAAGAAGGTTTTGTTCTGGACAAACTCGATTTTTTCAATGTGTTTTGACTGGTTCCGCGTTTTCTGAAGATCCGGATTGACTGGCACCGTCTCAATAAAATCCACCTCGACCCGCCCGGGGCCTCTTATCTGTGGCCCTTTGAAATTGACTTTGCCATCGAATTCAAAAACGATGCGTGTCATGGACTCATATTCACCCACCCGGATATACATTAACTGAGCCGCATCCGCCGGCAGGACCGTCTGGCACAGCAGGATCAACACAGTCACTAGAGCAGGCCCTAATCTCGCCTTATTCATATATCACATCAACCTTTTCAGATGGTTTGTCCTTTTGAAGCGATGCAATAAATATGCACGTTTTATACCGTAAGATAAAACGATTAATTATCTATTATATTATGAGTTTACAAATAAAAAGAGCGAATGGCTTGCTCAAAATATGGTCATTTACCCATTTCTTAGGTTAAATTCACCCGATTAAAACGGGATGAAGAGCAAGAATCGGAACGGATGGGTTTTTTCAAAAAGATGACATAAAAAAGCCCTGCATCGCAAGACGCGGGGCTTTTTTAACTTATAATAGACTGGAGTCTAACGGCACTCTGTACAAACCGCCAGTTCAGTGTATGGCACGCCTGTTTTCTTGCTGATGTATTTCAATTGGTCCACGGGGGCGAAATACTTACCACACTTCTCACAGGTCTGCATCTTAAACGTGCGTTTCCAGATCTTTCTTTTATCTCCCGAGCTCTGCATAACAATGTGTCCGGTAGGGCAAACGTAAACACAGGCACCGCAGCCGATGCAAACCGACGACGTCTCCTTAAAAGGTGTCCCAACGGTTTTATGTGAACCGCGTGCTGACATGCCGATGGCGCTTACGCCGACGACTTCTTCACAAACCCGAACGCAGGAGCGGCACAAAATACACTTGCCTTTATCCGTATCAGGCAAAAACCGTGGCTGAGGATCGACGCCCAATTCCTTGGCCAGATTCTGCAGAACTTCCGATCTCGGGCAACGCGCCAGGAGCAGTTCCAGTACTAAGCGGCGCACATTCAATACACGCTCGGTATTGGTATGGACAATTAAACCTTCTTCCACGGGATACAAGCAGGAAGTGACAATCCGTGTCCGGTTTCCCTTTTTAATCTCCACCACGCAAAGTCGGCACGAGCCGGCACGAGACACAGCCTCATGAGCGCAAAGGGTGGGAATATCCACGCCCGCGCTGCGGGCCGCTTCGAGCACCATCGTGTCTTTTTTTGCTGTTACATTCTTGTCGTCAATAATCAAATTTACCATCGTTTACCCTACCTTTTATTCAACGGTTATTGCATCAAATTTGCAGCTCTCGATACACGCTCCGCATCTGGTGCAAAGGTCATTATTAATTGTATGGGGCTTCTTCTTTTCGCCGCTGGTTGCCTGCGTGGGGCAGACCTTGATGCAAAGGCCGCAGCCGGTGCACTTGTCGGGATTGATGCTGTAAGTGATCAGCGCCTTGCAGACGCCCGCCGGACATCGGTGATCCTTGATATGAGCTTCATACTCCTCACGGAAGTATTTAATGGTGCTGAGCACCGGGTTGGGAGCGCTGCCGCCCAAGGCGCACAGTGAGCCGTCGGCGACGCCTGTCGAGATATGTTCAAGAAGCTCCACATCGCCTTCCTTTCCTTTGCCTGCGCAGATATCTTCGAGAATCTCGTGCATGCGGCGGACACCTTCGCGGCAGGGAACGCACTTACCGCACGATTCTTCCTGCAGAAAGGCCAGGAAGTATTTGGCGACATCGACCATACAGGAGCGGTCGTCCATGACGATCATACCACCGGAGCCCATCATCGAACCGACTTCATGAAGTTTATCGAAATCTACCTGTAGATCCAGAAGGCTCTCCGGAATACAGCCGCCGGAAGGACCACCGGTTTGCACGGCCTTGAATTTGCGACCTTTGGGGATACCGCCGCCCATATCGTAGATGATTTCGCGAAGCGTCATACCCATCGGCACTTCGATCAGACCGGTGTTGTTGATCTTACCGACGAGCGAAAAGATCTTGGTACCCTTGGAACCTTCCGTACCGACGGATACATAGGCATCTGCACCCTGGTTGATAATGATCGGAACGTTGGCCCAGGTTTCCACGTTATTGAGGCAAGTGGGCTTATCCCAAAGACCTTTTTCCACGGCATGGATGTATTTGGCGCGCGGTTCGCCGGCGCGTCCTTCAATGGAGGCAAACAAAGCGGAAGATTCGCCGCAGACAAATGCGCCGCCGCCTTTGTTAATGTGGATATCAAATGAAAAATTGGTGCCCAGAATATTTTTACCGAGAAGCCCCGCTTCCTTGGCGCTGGCTATCGCCATCGTCAGGTGCAAGACGGCCAGAGGATACTCGTTTCTGACATAAATATAGCCTTCGGATGCTCCAATAGCGTAAGCACCGATGATCATGCCTTCAATCACGCTATGTGGATTGCCTTCCATGAGACTGCGATCCATATACGCGCCGGGATCACCTTCATCACCGTTGCCGATGACATATTTCGGCTCGCCATGTGCCCTGCGACAACTTTCCCATTTATTGCCTGCTAAAAATCCGCCGCCGCCCCGTCCCCTGAGGCCTGCTTTTTTCACTTCACTGACGACGCCTTCGGGCGTCATTTCCGTGAGCGCCTTGGCCAGCGCGGAATAACCGCCGATGATGAGGTAATCCTCAATCCGTGTGGGATCGATCATGCCATTGGAACCGAAAACCAGGCGGTGCTGTTTTTTGTAGAAAGGAACATCTTCTTCTCGCATCACTGTTTCATTGCTCTGGGGATCGCGGTAGAGCAGTTTTTCCAGAACTTCACCTGTGGCGACGGTTTTGGAAATAATGTCCGGCACGTCTTTAATTTTAACCTGCTGATAGAATATTTTTTCCGGATGAACCACCACCAGCGGACCTTTTTCGCAAAAACCGAAACAGCCGGTGGCGCGGACCTCCACGTCCATTTTCTGCCTTGCTATTTCCGCTTCGAGTTCCTCTTTGACTTTAATACAGCCATAGCCGCGGCAGCCGGTGCCGGCGCAGATCGTAACCAGTTTTTTATTTGGGTCGTAGTTATGCCTCAGATCGTCCTGAACCCGGCGCAAGGCCTGTGCATTGGATATTTTTTTCATGATTGCTGCGCCCCCTCTTTGAGCTTTCCGATAATCTTATCCACCTTAGCCATCGTGACCTGGCCGTGATATTCAGTATCAATGACAACGACGGGTCCCAGCGCGCATGCGCCAACGCAGTTGACGGTTTCCAGTGAAAACTTCTTATCCGCCGTGGTTTCACCCGGTTTGATGCAAAGCGTCCGCTCCATTTTATCTTGGATGGCCGATGCGCCGCGAACATGGCAGGCAGTACCCATGCAAATTTTAACGATGTGTTCACCGCGCGGTTTCAGACTGAAGGCATTGTAAAACGTCGCCACCTCGTAAACCCGGCTGATAGGAATGCCCAGTGCCTTGCCTGCTGCGGTCAAGGCGTCTTTGGGAAGATAATTGAAAGCTTCCTGAATATCCTGCAACACGGCAATCAGCGCACTTTTATCGCCCCGATGTTTCTTGACGATTTGTTTTGTCTTTAGCTTGGTATCACTGACTTTTGACATGCTTTTTTCACCTCAGTATTCTTTAAGGAGTTCTCCTTTTATTCAGTTCCTGTCTTCAAAAATTTTGCTTTTTCCGTGAGTTTTCTGAATTCTGTGTTCACTTTTTCCTGGATCATGTCGATTTCGACTGGCGTCAGATGTCGGAAACGCCCCTGTCCCTTGAAGTAATCTTTGATCGGTTTGAGTTTCTTCGGCATATCCGGGGATAGATGATAATGACCGTGTTCGACTTCAAACAATGGAAATACACCCGTTTCCACAGCCAGCCGTCCCATGGAAATCGCCTGATGCGAAGGACAGCGCCAGCCGGTCGGACATACGGAGAAGCAATGGATATAAGAAGGGCCTTTGATGCTTTTGGCCTTTTCAATCTTACGGATCAAATCCAGTGGATAGCTGGGGCACGCAGTGGCCACATAGGGTATGTTATGCGCGACCAGAATTTCCGGCATGTTCTTTTTCCAGGTTTTCTGACCGGAACTGACTTTGCCCGCCGGAGCAGTGGTGGTAGAAGCGCCCATCGGCGTACCGCTGGAGCGCTGAATTCCTGTGTTCATGTAGGCTTCGTTATCAAAGCAAACATAAATCATGTCATGGCCGCGTTCCATCGCGCCGGAAAGTGCTTGAAATCCGATATCCATTGTGCCGCCGTCACCTGCCATGCCGACCACTTTGACGTAACGATCGTCAATCCTGCCTTTTTTACGCAGCGCCTTGAGACCGGCCTCGATGCCGGAAGCCACGGCTGCTGCGTTTTCAAACGCGACATGAACCCAGGGCACTTCCCACGCTGTGGTGGGAAACATACTGGAGACGATTTCCATGCAACCGGTCGCAGAGGCGATCACGGTGTTTTCCCCCAGCGCCTTGCACATCAAGCGCACGGCCAGCACCTCGGCGCAACCGGAGCAGGCGCGGTGACCGGCGGAAAGCAGTTCTTTTTTATTAATCAGTCGCGGGGCATATAAATCAAAGTTTTCTACAATATTCATTATTCTCTTACCCCCCAAAATTCATAGGTGTCTGCTGCCGCATTTCCGGTATCCGCCAGAACTTTTTCAAACATGCCGGTAAACTCGTTCACCGCCACGTCGCGTCCGCCCAGACCGATAATGTAGTTGTAGATCGCGAGGCGCTGGGTGTCGGCATACAGAGCTGACTTAATTTCCGAAAACACGGGGCCGCCAGGTCCGCCGAACGAAACGGCGCGGTCTGTGACAATCAGTTTCTTCGCTTTCTTTATGGCCGCCTTGATTTCCGCAAATGGGAAGGGACGCCAGAGTCTCAGCTTGACGAGACCCGCTTTGACACCGCGGTCGCGCAATTCATCAACCGCCATTTGCGCGGTTTCGCCCATCGAACCCATCGTCAGCATTAGAATATCCGCGTCATCGGCTTTGTAAGTTTCCACCGGTTTATAGTTGCGGCCGAACAACTTACCCCATTCGTTCCAGACGTCCAGGATAACTTTTTTGGAATTTTTAACGGCCTCATCTTTGGCCTTCATGATTTCCGTAAAGTAATCGGACATGGCAAAAGCACCCATGGTAACCGGTTTTGCGGGATGCAATGTTGCATGCGGCACAAAGGGCGGAAGGAATAGATTCACTTCTTCCTGCGTGGGCATTTCCAAAGGTTCAACCATGTGAGTGAGTTGAAAACCGTCGATGTTGACGCAAACCGGCAACATGACGTCTTTGTGTTCCGCGATCTTGAAGGCCTGAATGGACAGGTCAATCGCTTCCTGTCCGTTTTCGGCAAAGACCGCAATCCAGCCCGCATCCCGCTGCGGCATGATATCGGAGTGATCGTTTAAAATATTCAGAGGTCCGGAAACCGCCCGGTTGGCAATGGCCATGGTGATCGGCAAACGCATTGCCGAGGCGATGGGCAGCAGTTCATGCATCAGCATCAAACCCTGCGAACTGGTTGCCGTGTAAGAACGGGCGCCGGTGCCGGACGCACCGATAACAGCGCTCATGGCTGAATGTTCGGATTCCACCGTCACAAATTCCGCATCAATCTTTCCATCCGCGACCAGATCAGAGAGATGTTCGGCGATATGAGACTGGGGAGTGATAGGATAAACGGCCGCCATGTCGATATTGCATAGACCCACGGCTTCCGCTACGGCAACTGCCACTTCCATTCCTATACGCTTGCCCATTTTAACCCTCCTCCACAATCGTTATCGCGCGGGGCCAGCATTCGTGCGCACAAATACCACATCCCTTACAATAATCCATGTTCGCTTTGAAAAAGCCGTCTTCGCTTTGCTGCACGCATCCTTCCGGACAGAACACATAACAGATGCCGCATTTGATGCATTTGTCGTTATTCCAGATAGGCCGTTGCGCACGCCAGCTTCCCGTATGATACTCACTGGCGCTGCCCGGCTCGGAAACAACGCAGCCAATGGGAAGTTCCTTCCAAGATTTCAATGTCATAACTACCTCTTATTTGATTATTTGGATTTCGTCGTAAGCCCTTTTCATCGCGTTGAGATTCTTCTGGGCGATTCTTCCGAACCGGTGTTCCACCGCATCTTTCATCGCATCGAGTTCCATGACGCCTATGATTTTCAATAACGCGCCGATCATGGTCGTATTGGCAATGGGCACTCCCATTTCCTTGCGCGCGATGCCGGTGCCGTCCACCGTGGCGACCGTGCCGTTAAAGTTCAGTTCCTTGCGAATTTCTTCGGGTGTTTTAGGTGTGTTGACGATTAATTTTCCATCGGGTTTCAGCCCATCCGTGACGTTGACCAGACCGATCAGACTGGAATCCAGTACCAGAACCACGTCGGGTTCATAAATGCCCGAGCGGACATTAATTTTTTTATCATCGATGCGGGTAAACGCGGCGACGGGCGCTCCTCTTCTTTCCGGACCGAAGCTAGGGAATCCCTGTGCGTATTTTCCTGCAGCAATCGCTGCCACTGCCAACAACTCCACCGACGTAACCGCTCCCTGGCCGCCCCGGCCGTGCCATCTGACTTCTATCATTTACCTAGGTCTCCTTATAATGTTACAAAATGACCGTCATCCATAATATAGTTGGTATTTTGAGTCAATATCTTTGTGTGGTTTCTTGAAATAGATAATTATATTGATTTGATATGCCATTTATTCTGCTCAGAAACATACAGATCGTTACCCTGGAAGTCATTGATGACTACAAGCGGCAGATCAACAACGGTCAGTTTTCGAATGGCTTCCGGCCCCAGGTCTTCATAGGCGATCAGTTCCATTTTTTTCACGCATTGCGCCGTGAGCGCGGCGATGCCACCGATCGCGCCGAAGTAAACCGCTCCGTAATACTTGATGGCTTCCACCACTTCCGGTGACCGGTTGCCCTTGCCGATCATTCCTCTCAGGCCATGTTCGATTAACGCCGGAGTGAATGCGTCCATCCGGTAGCTTGTTGTGGGACCGATAGAGCCGACAACCTTTTTCGGCGGTGCGGGTGTGGGCGCCGCGTAAAATAAAACTGTTTGTGACAAATCAACGGGCAGTTTTTCATCTTTGAGCAGAGCTTCGTACAAACGCCTATGGGCAACATCGCGTGCAGTGTAAACTTCCCCGCTCAATAAAACCATGTCACCGGCATGTAGGGAAGTAATTATTTCTTCAGTTAAAGGTGTTTTAATTTTTCGTGCTTCCATATTAATCAAGTATTATTTCTCTCCGAAGATATTACTTTAAACTTTCTCCGCGAAGCAATTTTGTAATATCCTTCTTCATATTCAGAGATTAATCTGGTTTTAAAATAATTCTCAACAGCTTCAATAATATTTTCAGGGTCATTGTTGCCGTATCTTGCAAAAATAGCGCCTTCATAAGGTTCTGTGGAAACGCATTCCCAGACTTTATTGTCCTCTCTTTCCTTATAAGTTCCTATAACTGCTCTTGGATAAACCCACATATAATTTACACTGTCAGTTAAAAGAACGTTACCATCTTCAATATCATCGACTTTTACACCATCGTGATTAAACTTTTTTATCTCAGAAAACGGGATATTCTTATCTGGAATATAATCAGTGGACATATTAAATCTTTTTAATCAGGCCTAACAAACTCAATACGGGGCTTTTTATCAATCTTGGATTCTTCTATTAAATCAACGACAATAGATTGAATTTTAGATGTGTCATTGACTTCAGGGACGAAATATCTTTTTTGGTCATCGTCAAACAAATTGCATACCTCCTGTATGAAACAATGCTTTAATGCTTGATCACCGCCAAACCAAGTATTAAAATCAGCTTTGTGCGCACCTTTTTTCTGATTAATATCGTATCCCCAAATGTGAGTGCTTCTAATAAAATTTCTGCATTCTTTAAGAGGGGTTAAAAAACCTACAATCTCACTTTTTAGAAGCAATCTATTGCCATAGTATGTTGAAAATAATTGAGGTATGTCTAAGACAATTCTTAGTTTTGATTTGTATTCTGAAATCAATCTCGATAATTTAATAATATCATCTTTACGTGACAACAAGAATTTTCCAAATTCTCGTTTACCTTCATGAGTAAACTGGTTCTCAATAACAATATCCGCTGAAGGAAAACTCTTTAAAATTTCATTTTCAAAAATTATGTATCTTTCAAGAAAGGTTTCTAGATCATTACAATATTGGTCAAAGGGGGAATGAACTTCTATAACTTTTATTTTTTCGCATTTAATTCTTTCTGTAACTCTTGCAAGAAAACCTGCAAATTCTTTGCTCCATTGCTTGCTAGACCAAAGTATGGAAATACATTTTCCCCTTGGATCAATCATGTATTTTTCGAAATTTTTGAATATGGTTGGGAATTTAGGTAAAATTATTGAATTGCGCATTTTTTCTTTTTTTTCTGGATATCTATTCCACACTTTAGTCCACACAATGGAAGGATCTGTATGTAAAGATAAAAAATCAAATTTTCTTGGATTTATAAGAATATCTGTTCCTAAATTACAAGTAATCTCCTGTATTTGCGGCTGAGGTTGAAGATCGTCGGGATAGTTAAAGCTTTGATACTTAACTGGAATAAATTTTACCATACAATGCCTCTTTGGTTTTATACTGTAACGTTAAAATATTTTATAAAAACGTCTCTTTGTGCCTTGCCACGTGGCACTGGATATTGACGGCAACTGGAAGCGAGGCAATGTGACAGGGCATCATCTCTGCGTGAACGGCCAGGGTTGTCACCTTGCCGCCAAATCCAGCAGGGCCTATGCCCAATTCATTAATGCGAGTATAGAGTTCCTTCTCCGTTTGCGCCAGGCGGTCATCAGATGGATTCGTTTTGCCGACTGGCCTTAAAAGGGCTTTTTTTGCAAGAATGCAAGCTTGTTCAAGTGATCCTCCGATGCCGACACCCACGATAATCGGCGGGCAGGGATTGGCGCCGGCTTTTTCCACGGTTTCCATTACAAATTTTTTAATGCCGTTTATTCCCTCCGCAGGCGTCAGCATTTTTGCAGCGCTGCAATTTTCACTGCCGCCGCCTTTGGGCATGGCGATGATTCTTAATTTATCGCCGGGCACAATGTCCATATGGATGACGGCGGGTGTGTTGTCTCCCGTGTTGATTCGAGTGAGCGGATCACATAGGGACTTGCGAAGATATCCATCCTCATAAGCCTGTCTTACACCTTCTTCAAGGGCTGCTCTTAAATCACCCCCGACAATCCGCACATCCTGACCCATCTCGACAAACAAAACAGCCAGGCCGGTATCTTGACAGATCGGCATTGCTTCGCGGCAGGCAGTATCGGCATTCTGGAGAATTTTTTCCAGGACCTGCTTGCCGATGGGCGATTCCTCCTGCTGCAAAGCGCAGTGCAGGGCGGAAACCATATCCTCGCCCAAAGTTGTATTGGCCTTGATGAATAGCTTCTTTACGGATGTCGTAACGTGCTTTGCGTTAATCCGCCGCATTCTTTTTCTATTTTCCATATTCATAATGACTTTTTACCTACGCGCATGACGTCTCAAAACAGCCAGAGGCAAGGCACGCGAATCTTGAGGAGTGAGGCCTTCTTTGGTGTAGGTCGCAGCGACGAAAGATGAAGTGCAACGCCATCTGAAGGTGGGACCCAGCATATAACTGTTTTCAGACGTCATGCTACATGCCTCGTCTGAACTCCAATGACTTCGACAGGGTCATCTTATC